>NZ_JBRRBO010000071.1:0-14852 GCF_056756175.1 Stenotrophomonas sp. STEN240
CGCAAAGCCTCTGCCGAGCATGGCTCGGCACTACAGGCTTTTAGCCCCTCTCCCGCTTGCGGGAGAGGGGTTGGGGTGAGGGCAGCTGTTCGCTGGTTAAGCCCCCTGCCGAGCATGGCTCGGCACTACACGCTTTAGCCCCTCTCCCGCTTGCGGGAGAGGGGTTGGGGTGAGGGCAGCTGTTCGCTGGTTAAGCCCCTGCCGAGCATGGCTCGGCACTACAGGAGAGCGTTGCCGAGCATGGCTCGGCACTACGTCAGCAGGCGGCCGCCGTCCAGGCGCAGGGTCTGGCCGGTGATGTAACCGGCATCGTCCAGCAGCCAGCGCACCGCCGAGGCGATCTCGTGCGGAGTACCGAGACGGTCCAGCGGCGTGCGCTCCATCAGCTTCTGCTTGGCCGCTTCGCTCTTGCCCTGTTCCGGCCACAGGATGGCGCCCGGTGCGATGGCGTTCACCCGCACGTGCGGGGCCATTTCCAGTGCCAGCGAGCGGGTCACCATCTCCAGTGCGGCCTTGGCCGAGCTGTACGCCGGGTGCTCGCGCAGCGGCTGGGTGGCGTGCAGGTCGGTCAGGTTGACGATGGCGCCACGCTGCTTGATCAGGTGCGGTGCGGCGGCCTGCGCCAGAAAAAACGGCGCCCGCGCATTCACCGCGAACAGCTCATCCCATTGCGTCGGCTGTACCTGCCCGAACGGGGTAGGGAAGAAGTTGGAGGCGTTGTTGACCAGCGCATCCAGCCGGCCGAACTGGCTGACCGCCTGCTCCACCAGGTCCGGTAAAGCGTCCACGTCGCGTAGATCCGCCTCCAGCGCCAATACGCTGCCCGGGCGCTCGCTCTCCAGATCGAAGGCCAGTGACTGCAGCTCCTCGCTGGATTGGTGGGCGTGCAGGGCGATGCGGTAGCCATGGGCGTGCAGGTGACGGGCAATGCCGGCGCCGATCCGGCGCGCGCTGCCGGTGACCAGGGCCACCCGTTGGGATTCTGTCATCTGGGATTTCCTTACTCAGCTATCCTGTGCATTGTCCTCGCAAACCACCGCATCATGCATTCCGACCTGCCAACTCCCGATTCAGACGCGCTCGCCCATAGCGACCAGCTGGCCGCGCACCTGCGTGCGGATATCCTTGCCCAAGGCGGTGCGGTGCCTTTCTCGCGCTTCATGGAGCTGGCGCTGTATGCGCCGGGCTGGGGTTATTACAGTGCCGGCGCCAGCAAGTTTGGCGCTGCCGGCGACTTCGTCACCTCGCCGGAAATCGGCGCGCTGTTTGCCGCCACCACCGCCAATGCGGTGGCGCCGGTGCTGAAACAGCTCGGCCCGCAGGCACGCATGCTGGAGCTGGGCGGTGGCAGCGGCGCGTTTGCGGAGATCATGCTCAAGCGCCTGCTGGAACTGGATGCCTTGCCTGAGCGTTACGCCATCCTCGAGCCCAGTGCCGATCTGCGTGAGCGCCAGCGCGAGCGCCTGGAGCGCGCGCTGATTCCGCCGGTGTTCGCGCTGGTGGAGTGGCTGGACCGGCCGTTCGATGACGACTGGGATGGCGTGCTGTTCGCCAACGAGGTGATCGATGCGTTGCCGACACCGCGTTTCCTTGCCGACGAAGGTGAGATCTACGAAGAAACCGTGGAGCTCGATGGCGAAGGCCGCTTCGTGCGTGGCGCGCAGCCAGCCGACCCGTTGTTGCTGGGCGCGGTGCGGCACGTGGAGCGTTATCTGGAGCGTCCGTTCGCGCACGGCTATCGCTCCGAACTGCTACCGCAGCTGCCGTACTGGATCCAGGCGGTGGCCGGTGGCATGCAGCGCGGGGCGATGTTGTTCGTCGACTACGGTTACTCGCGCAGCGAGTTCTACCAGCACGACCGCACTGACGGCACGATGCGCGCGTTCTATCGGCATCGTGTGCACAACGATGTGTACCTGTGGCCGGGCCTGCAGGACATCACTGCCTCGGTGGATTTCACTGCGCTGGCCGAAGCCGGCACCAACGCAGGCTTCGAGCTGGCCGGTTACAGCAACCAGGCCAACTTCCTGCTCGGCAACGGCATCACCGATCTGTTGCTGCAGGCCGAGGAGCGCACCGATGAAATCGGCCAGCTGCGCCTGCGCGATCAGCTCAAGCGGCTGACCTTGCCGACTGAAATGGGCGAGCGCTTCCAGGTGATGGGCTTCAGCCGCGACGTCGACATGTCGGCCGCGTTCCTGCTCGGTGACCTGACGTGGCGGCTGTAAGCACGGCGCTGAAGCCGCTGCGTCATCCGCGTTTCTGGCTGGGCTTGTGGTGTGCGGCGGTGCTGGCGGTGATCGTGGTCTGCCTGATCCCACCACCGCCGTTGGACCTGCCACAGAACAGCGACAAGCTGGAGCACCTGCTGGCGTACTTCATCCTGTCTGCCAGTGCGGTGCAGCTGTTCGGCGGGCGCCGCGCGCTGTGCCGGGTGGCGGTGGGGTTGATAGTGATGGGCGTGGGCATCGAGTGGGCGCAGGGTGCGCTGACCGCCACGCGCATGGCCGACCCGGTGGATGCCTTGGCCAATGCCAGTGGCGTGCTGATCGGTATGCTGACTGCGCTGACGCCGCTGCGGGATGTACTGCTCAGGCTGCAACGACGGTGAGCCGATAGCGCCGGGCCGGCGCTGTGCCACACTGCTTCTGGTTGCGCCTGCAACTTAATTCCTTAGAAAAATCAGCCATTTCCGATGCAATGGCACTTACGCTGGCGGCGCATTGGCTGCTACGTTGGGGTCATCACAGGCGCCGTTATGGCGCCGGTGGTTTTGCAAAGTTGGCGCGGTGCGGGACGTGGGTGGAGAGGACTCACGTACCGCACCGCGCCTTCCCGGGGGTTTTCCCCAAGCCTTACTTCTTCGGCTGCAGACGCACCTGGTCCAGCACCCACATCTGCGGACGGGTATCGCCGCTGAAGGTCATGCACAGATCGGTGATCTGCTCGGCACCCACGCGCAGCGGTGCTTCCAGTTCAATGAAACCGTCCTTGCCCGGTTGCTGCGGCAGCGGCACGGTGGCCAGCACGCGGCCTTCGCAACCCGCCCGCACTTCAAACTCCCCGTACTGGCTCACCGGCTTGCGGAAACCACGCTTGGCTTCCTCCGGGCGCAGCAGGCCGAAGTTGTAGGGGATGCGGCCTGCGCGGACCTGGATGGAGGCGATGTCCTGCAGCTGCGCGTCTTCCCACAACCAGCAGGGGTTGAAGATGCTGACGTCGAAGTTGTCGCGCTCACCGTGCAGCGGGTTGTCGTCGACCAGCCGCAGCAGCAGGCGGCCACCCTGCGGGCACTGCGCCAGGGTCTTGTCGTTGCGGGTCAGCAGCGATTGCGCATCGAAATTCCACTGGCTGGGCTTGTCCGCCACCGGCTTGCCGTTGAAGAACGTCAGCGCGGTCAACACGGTGGGTACCGGCAAGGTCAGCAAGCCGGGATAGGCCGGTGACTGCGCGGTCGGTGTGCTGCCATCGGTGGTGTAGCGGATGTCGCGGTAGCTGAGCGGGTTGGACAGCTCCACCGTGACCTTCTCGGCTGCACGATCGTCCTGGCGCTTCATCGCCACCGACAACGCGGTTTGTCCATAGCCAATACCCAGCGCCTTGTAGCGCTGCAGCTGTGCCGGCAGACGCGCGAGGAAATCGTCGTAGCTCTTGTTCTGCAGCGGCGTCCAGGCGATTTCGGACAGTGCTGCCAGGCGCGGAAACACGTTGTGCTTGAGGTCCTTGCCGTTGCGGGTGTGCTCGGTCCACATATTGGCCTGCACGCCGATCACGTGCTTGCGCTGCGCCGGGGTCAGCTCGGCCGGCACCGGGTCGAATGCGTAGACGCGCTGCATCGAGGTGAACTTGGGGCGGCCTGTCGGTTCTTCCGGCAGATTGGTCTGCAGGAAATCCAGGTACAGGGTATTGCCCGGAGTCATCACCACATCGTGGCCGTGGGTTGCGGCTTCAATGCCGCCTTCGATGCCACGCCAGGACATCACCGTGGCCTGCGGCGGCAAACCACCTTCGATGATCTCGTCCCAGCCGATCAGCTTGCGGTCGTGGTCTTCCAGGTACTTTTCAAGGCGCTTGAGCATATGCGACTGCAATGCTTCCTCGTCCTTCAAGCCCAGCTCACGGATATAGGCCTGCACCTGCGGCGAATCCTGCCACTGGTACTTCACCGCTTCATCGCCGCCGATGTGGATGTACTGGCCGGGGAACATCTCCAGCACTTCGGCCAGGATGTTTTCCAGGAACTGCAGGGTTTCCTCGCGCGGATTGAACAGGTAGGGGTTCACGCCCCAGTTGGCCGATGGCAGGGTCGGACCATCGACCACGCCGTGTTCCGGATAGGCGGCAACTGCGGCCTGCGCATGGCCGGGCACGTCGATCTCGGGGACCACGGTGATGTGGCGCGCAGCGGCATAGGCCACCACATCGCGGATCTGCTCTTGCGTGTAGTAACCGCAATACAGATGCGGCTTGCCGTCAGCACCGACGCCGGCTTCGCCAGCGGCAGAACGGCAGCTGCCAACTTCGGTCAGCTTCGGGTAGCGCTTGATCTCCATGCGCCAGCCCTGGTCATCGGTGAGATGCCAGTGGAAGGTATTGAGCTTGTGCGTGGCCATCGCATCGAGGATCAACTTGATGTCCTCGATGCTCTGGAAATGACGTGCCGAGTCGAGCATGAAACCGCGCCAGTTGAAGCGCGGTGCATCCTCGACCTGCATGGCCGGCAGGGTGATGCTGTTCGCGGGGGCGCCGGCAAGCAGCTGCCACAACGACATCGCGCCGTAGAACAGGCCACGCGCGTCACCGGCTTCCACCAGGACGCCATCGTCATTGATGCGCAGCGAATAGCCTTCCGCCGATGCGTCGGCGTTGGGCTTGGCGAGCCGGAACTGGATTGCACCCTTGGCATTGCCGCTGCTCGTTGCCTGCAGATGCAGCGGCGTGGTGCGTGCCAGCAGCTGGGTGAAATGGGCGGCGACGTCGCCAGCGCCTTCAGCGGCGAGCACGCGGGTGGAGGCGTCCACCACGAAGCGGCCATTGCCAGGCTGCACCGATACCGGTCGCGGAATGATGCTGGCACCGGTTACTTCCACCGGCAGCTGCTGTGCGGGCGCGACAGTGGAAGCGGCCAATGCATGGCCGCTGGCAGAGGCAAGTGCAAGCGACAGCGCAGCATGCAGTGCGTGGGTGGTGAGTCGGTGTCGGGTCATCGTGGATCCTTGTTGTTGAAGGCTGGCATACGACCAGCCGCTGTTGCGTTTGCGGTTGATGTAACGGTTGCTGCAATCCGTGGGGGGAGAGAAATCAGGGTGGGGCGCGGGGCATTGGCCTGCGCGTTGGCGCTGGCGCTGGTGCTGGGGCTGGATTGGATAATCGCATCAAGTGCAAAGCCCATAAGCACGCCTTCGATATCGGCTGCAACAAGCACGTTGCCATGATGGGCAAGTGTGCCGGCGATGCCCCACTGGAAGCCACGCCCCGCTGCCAGCGCATGGGTAGCGAGCAGGCGTCCATCGCGGCGATCAAGTACACCTATGCCTGCGCCGTGATCCAGAAAATAGGGGTGGCCTGCTGCCATGCCGACCACCAGCTGGTCGCCCAGCGCCAGCGGCGTGCCCCAGCTCCAGCCGCCGACATCGGTGCGCCACAGCACGCGGCCGCTGACGATGTCGATGGCGCTTACCTTGCGCAGGTCGGATGAGCCGATGTAGAGCGTGTTGCCATCAAACGAAGGTTCCGATTCGATCCATGACGTCCAGAACTGTGTCATCCACAGCGCGTTGCCGGTGCCTGCATCGATCGCGTGCAGCACGCCGCTGCGGTCATTGCAGAACACGCGGCCGCGATGCACCACCGGCGCTGCGCCCGGGCGCGAGGCAAGACGGTACTGCCATAGTGGAGTGCCAGTGCGCGCATTGAGTGCCTGCACCACGCCTGCTTCGGTGACTGCGAACAACTGATTGCCGTCGCTGGCCAGGCCGTGCTGGATGCGACCAGCAAGCTGCCGTTTCCAACGGCTGGCGCCGGTGCGCATGTCCAGCGCTTGCACGCTGCCGTCGCTGCCGCCGACATAGATATGGCCGTTGCCGAGCAATGGGCGTGGGCCTTGCCATTCCCAGGCCGCCGATTGCGGTTGCGGAGGCTCGCGGCTGCTACGCGCGTCCTGGATCGATGAGCGCCATTGCTCGCGGCCGGTCTTGCGCTCAAGCCTATGCAGGTAGCCACCATCGCTGTTGACGAACACGGCATCGTCGGTGACCAGTGCGGTGGCGTAGATCGGGTAACCCAATGCGCTGCCCCAGCGCAGGCTGCCATCGGCAAGGTCGACGGCAAACAGCGTGCCTGCAGTGGTGCCGATATAGGCAACGCCGTCGGCGATCACCGGCGAGGCAAAAATCTGGCCACCAAGATGTGCCTTCCAGCGCGGGCCGGACAAGGCCTGGGGTGATGTGATGGCTGCGTTTTCAGTCGGCAGCGAGGCGGGTTCGCCGCGTCGCAGGCGCAGGCGTTCGCCGCTGCCCAACAAGGTGCCGGTCAATTCCTTTTCCTGCATCCGCAGCGCCATGTGCAGGGCGCGATGGACCAGGGTGTTGCTGTCGTCCAGATCGGCCTTGCCGTGCAGGGGCAGCGAGCGCAGGTGGGCGATGGGGAGATCGAGTCGCATGTCGTAGCGGCCGTTGGCGTCGGCCTGCAGGTTCAGGCCAATGCTGACCTTCTCGCGCGGGCTGCCGATCTCACCGAGCCAGTAGCCGGAGAGGTCGTCGTCGGCGCGTGCAGCGCGGGCCGGCAGCAACAGCAGGCAGGCCAGTACCGCCAGGAGCGGAAGGTGGCGGTGAAGGAGATTGGCTTTCGGCTGTTCCATGCGGTGATGCCCGATGCGTGCTGGTTGGGTGGCAGGAACCTGGCGGGAGCACGTTCGGCTCCCGCCAGGTGATGTTGCACTACGAATTAAAAGGCGAAACGCAGTGAAGCCATGTAACGACGGCCACTCTTGTAGGCGCCGTTGAGCAGCTTCTCGGTGCCGTAGTAGCTGTGATATTCCTCGTCCAGCAGGTTCATGCCTTCAAGCCCGATGCTGAGGTTGTCGGTGACCTTGTAAGCCACCGATGCATCCAGCGAGCGGTATTCCATCGTCCACACATCGCGTCCGCCGCTGACACGGGTGAAATACTTGTCGCGCCAGTTGTAGGTGATGCGTGCATTCCATTTGTCGTTCTCGAAGAACGGGCTCAGGTTGTATTGATTCTTCGAGTTGAAAGGCAGTGGCTTGCCGTTGCTGGCCTCACCGTCCGAATAGGTGTAGTTGGCGATGATGCCGAAACCTGCACCGATGTTCTGCTGCCAGGCCAGGGAGTAACCCTTGACCTTGGCATCGCCGGCATTCTGCGGACGATCCACCAGGAACACTGCATCACGCAGCTGGTTGATGTTGTAGTGGGTTTCTTCCTGCGAGATGCGCAGCACGTAGTCGCTGACGTCACGGTAGAAGATCGAGGCCGCCAGGATCGCCTCCGGCGCGAAATACCATTCGCCGGAGAAATCCAGATTAGTAGAGCGGTAGGGCTTGAGGTTGGGGTTGCCACCGCCACCGGTCAGCGACTGGTCGGACAGGAACAGGTAGCTGGACACGTCCGCATAGTTGGGGCGGGCCATGGTCTTGGCGGCAGAGAAACGCAGCACCACATCCTCGGCAACGTCATAGACCAGGTTCAGATTAGGCAGGACGTTGCTGTACTTGCTGCTGCGGGTCACGTAGTCATACGAGGCCTCCACCTGTGCGGGTGTCATGCTGCTGCTGGTACAGCCATTCAAGCCGGTGTTGCAGGCATAGGCGCTTGAATCCAGCTTGGTGCTGACATAGCGCAGACCAATGTTGCCGCGCAGGCGCTCGTAGCTGAAATCGGCCTGCACGTAAGCGGCCTGGATGTCTTCCTCGATGGTCCAGGTATTTCGGATGAACTCCGAGTTGCCCTTGGTAGTGGGGATCGGCGCCGTCTGGTACGGCGCAAGCCAGGTGTTGCCACGGATGTAGTCAGCCAGCGCCCAGCCATCGATGGTGAAGCGATTGTTGAGGTCACCATAGCCACTGAAGCCGCTCAGGTAGTTGTCCGGCAGGTCGCGCGGATTGAACATGTTGGCCGTGGCGTCGCCCCAGCCCTGTACCGATGGCAGGGTGACACCACGTTGGATCTGGCCGGTCTCATGGGCGCGCTGCTTGTAGCCGAAGCGCAACAGGTAGACCGGGGAATCCAGCTTGATGCCGAAGTCCACCTGGCCATAGGTTTCCTTGTCCAGGGTGGGTTTTTCAACAAGGTTGCCGCCCCAGCCCGAGCACCAGTTGTTGGTGGTGGCGCAGTTGGTGCTGCCATAACCGCCATCCATGCGGAACAGCTCAGGCGTGGTGAACGGATTGGGGCCGGTGATGTTCAACGTTGCCGGGGTGCCGGGGCCGTTCTGGATCGACCAGTCGTAATCTGCGCTTGCCAGGAACTCGCCGAACACCTGTTCCGGTCCGCCTTCGGCCTTGGTGGAGCCGATGTGGGTGGAGGCAAACCAACGCTCGTCGTTCCAGTCCGCCTTGATGTCGTAGGTTTCCGACTCGATCTTGGCGCGGCGGTTCTGCATGTCGAAGACCATGCGTGCGCCCTTGTGCTTGGCCGCGGTGATCAACCCGTCTTCGATGGTGATGTCGGTCAGCGAGCCAAGGCTGCCGTAGGTGTTGCCCTGCCACGCAAACATGGCCTGGGCCATGTGGTCGAAGTTGGCATCGATCTTGATCGCGTTGAGTTCGACATTCAATTTCTCAACCGGCTTGAACTGCAGCGAAGCGGAATAGGTATTGCGCTTGCGCTCCTGTTCGAAGAAATGCGCGCTGACTGAGCTTGGGCCGACGGCATTGGGATTGTTGCGGATTGCATCGGCGCAGGCATTGACGCAGTTGCCTGTGGCGATGGACCCGGCCGCGCCATCCAGGCCGTCACGGTAGTGCTTGGCCAGCACGGTGCCGAAGGATTCGATGCCATCGCGGCGGATGCTTTCGTTGCTGGATTGGGCCGACAGGATGAAGCCGAAGGTGTCATCCACGTTCTTCCAGCCAAATGCGGCCGAAGCGCTGGGATCGGTCTTTTCGACGCGGTCATTGCGCGAATAGCTCACCCGGCCGGTGATGCTGATCCGCTCGGGCATGTCCAAGGGCTTGCGGGTGGAGACATTCACGGTGCCGCCGATGGAGCCTTCGTCCATGCGCGCTTCCGGCGACTTGAACACTTCCACCTTGCCGACCAGTTCCGGTGCCAGCAGCGAGTAGTTGAAGGTGCGGGTCGGGAAGTCGGACATGTTCCAGTCGCCGGAGGCGATGGACTGGCCGTTGAGCAGGGTGCGGTTCAAGGCCGGGTCGACGCCGAGGATGCTGACGCGCTCGCCCTGGCCGTAGGCACGGTCGATGGTGACGCCGGGGATGATGGTCATCGCCTCGGCGACATTGGTGGCCGGGAACTTGCCTACATCCTCGGCGGTGATCACGTCGACGATGCTGTCCGCATTGCGCTTGGACTCAAGTGACTGCTGCAGGCTGGCGCGGATGCCGGTGACGACGACGCGATCCAGTTCGGTTGCATCCGGTTGCGCTTGCTGCGCGCTGGCCGCAAAGCTGATCGCCAGACAGCTGACGATGGCGGCGGTTAACGGTGACTTGCGGTGTTTCAAAGGTCTCTCTCCCTTTGCTGATGGATGGCCGGCAGTGATGCCGTCCAGTGATTCCCGCATCCCTTCGGGTGTGCGGAGAAACATCGCGGGCGCCGTACCGGCCGGCCGCGTCGAACGCGGTGTCAGGTCAGAACGGGCCGGGTGCAGCAAGGGCCCATTGCGCTCCGCAATGGGCGCGATGGGGAGTGGATCGGATGTACTGCCGGCCTTGCTTGTCCACGTCATGCCTCGATGGGTGGTTGGGGCGGGTGACTACCGTCGTTCAGCTCGGGGTGGAGTGTGCGTGTATTTGTTTTTAATTTGCAAAAATAATTTTCACGAAAAACGGCCGCTTTGAAATCTTTGTTTCAAGGTATTTGCGCTGTTTTTAAAGGATAAATCGCATGAAAAAGAATATCCATTCATTCCGGTTGAAACTTGTTGGTGTTTGTTTCAGGTTGTTTTGAAAATTATGTTTATCTTCAATTCATTGGTAATCCACATTCCGCTTCGCCGCTGTCGGTGCGTGTTGCAGTGCTTTTTCTGTGTCGCTCCCGTTGCCCACCAGTTGATTGCAGCGCTGCGCGTGTGCGCTGATCGGCGTTGCTCCTGCAGTGCCTGTGCGCTGGCCATGGCGGGCAAAAAAAAGCGGGCCTGGAATACCCAAGCCCGCTGGAGAAAAAGACCGCAGAACAATTAAAACGTTTGGCTACGCCTTAGAAGGCAAAGCGCAGCGTGGCCATGTAGCGACGGCCGGTGCGATACAGGCCACGGATGACCTTCTCGGTGTTGGCCACGCCCGGGACTTCCGCGTAGGAGCGGTACTCGCTGTCGAGCAGGTTCATGCCGTCCAGGCCCAGGGTCAGGTTGTCGGTCAGCTTGAGGTTGATGTTGGCATCCAGCGAGTCGTAGTCATCGGTGACCAGGAAGTTGCCGCGATCAGCCTGCGTGTAGTACTTCGAACGCCACGAGTAGGTGACACGTGCGCTCCAGCGCTCGCTCTCGTAGAACGGGCTGAAGTTGACCTGGTTCTTGGAGTTGAACGGCAGGCGGTTGCCGGCGTCAGCCTTGGCATCTGCGTAGGTGTAGTTGGCAAGCAGGCCCAGGCCGTTGTCCAGGCTGGTCTGGAACGCAGCCGAGAAGCCCTGGATCTTCGCGCCACCGGCGTTGTTCGGACGCGAGATGTCGTACACCGTGTCGGCCTGCTGCGACTGGTTGTAATGGGTTTCCTTCTGGGTGGTGACCAGTACGTAGTTGTCGACCTTCTTGTAGAAAGCGGTACCGGCCAGGATGGCGTTCTCGGCGAAGTACCACTCAGCCGAGAAGTCCAGGTTGGTGGATTCGTACGGGTCCAGGTTCGGATTGCCGCCGCCGCCGGTCAGGGTCTGGTCGCCGATCCACAGGTAGCTGGACATGTCGCCGTAGTTCGGGCGCGAGATCACCTTCGCTGCCGAGCCGCGCAGCACCACGCTGTCGTTGAGGTCGTAGGCAACGTTGATGTTGGGCAGGACGTTGTTGTACTTCTTCTTGATGGTGTTGAGCACGTAGCCGTCAGCCGGGCACGGGCTCTTGACCGAGGAGCAGGCATAGCCGGTGCTTTCCGACTCGGTCTGCACCAGGCGCACACCGAAGTTGCCGCGCAGGCGGTCATAGCTGAAATCAGCCTGGACGTAGGCGGCGTTGATGTTTTCCTTCACCGTCCAGGTGTTGGCAGCATAGGACGGATCGCTGAAGGTGCTGGGCGTCGGCATGGTCTGCCACGGTGCCAGCCACTTGCCGCTGTTGATGTAGTCGGCCAGGGCCCAGCCGTCGATCATGAAGCGGTTGCTCAGGTCGCCAACGTTGCCGAAGCCGCTGAGGTAGCTGTCCGGCACTTGCTTCGGGCTGAACTGATCAGCGGTCAGGTCGCCATAGCCCTTGATCGAAGCCAGCGACACACCGGCCATCGACTGCGAGGTTTCATGCTCGCGACGCTTCACGCCAAAACGCAGCTGGTAGATCGGCGAATCCAGGGTGATGCCGAAGTCGGCCTGGACGTACTTTTCCTTGTCCTGGGTCGGCTTGGTGACGATGTTGCCGCCCCAGCCCGCGCCCCAGTTGGTGGCATTGGGCGGATTGGTGTGCCAGCCGCCGGCCGGGCCGCCGCCGTCGAAGCGATAAGCGGACGGATCGGTGAACGGGCTGCCAGCATGGCCCGGCTTCATGTGGTTGGCGACGTCGGTGATCGGATCGGTCTGGTAGCCGTGGAAGTTCAGGCTCGGGGTCTTGCCGGTCAGGTCGTAGCTGTAGTCGGCCTTGTTGAGGAACTCGCCGAATACCTGCTTGCCGGTGCCGCCGCTGGCCTTGGAGGTGCCGGCGTGGGCCGAGGCGAACCAGCGCTCGTCCTTCCAGGTCATCTTCAGGTCGTAGGAATCGGTATCTACCGTGGCCTGGCGGTTGAGCAGGTCATACACGGTCAGTGCGTTGCGGAACGATGCCTTGGTCATCACGCCGCCATCGACGGTGACGTCGGTCATGCTGGCCAGCGAGTTCCATGGATTGCCGTTGAAGGCAAACATGGAGTGGGTCATGTTGTCGTACTTGGCCTTCACATTGAGCGCGTTGAACTCGATGTCCAGCTTGTCGGTGGGCTTGAACTGCAGCGCCACGGACAGGGTGTCGCGCTTGCGCTCCTGTTCGAAGTAGTGCGCGCTGATCGCGTTCGGTGCCACTGCGTTCGGGTTCGCCAGCAGCGTCTGCGCGCAGCTGCCAACGCAGCTCGGCGGCATGGTGGTGGCCGGGTCGGTCGACCAGTCGGTGGTGGTGGTGGTGATCGAGTTCGGCGAGCCGCCCTTGCCGTTGATGTAGTCCTTGCCGCTGACCGTGCCGTAGGACTCGATGCCGTCGCGACGGATGTTCTCGATCGAACGCTGCGCCGAGACGATCACGCCGAAGTTGTCGGCCTGGTTCTTCCAGCCGAACATGGCCGATACCTGCGGATCGCCGGCTTCGACGCGGTCGTTGTACAGATAGCCAACCGCACCGGAAATGGTGGTGCCGCTCAGGTCCAGCGGCTTGCGCGTGGAGACGTTGACGGTACCGCCGATGGAGCCTTCCTCGAGCCATGCTTCCGGCGACTTGTAGACTTCGACCTTGCTCACCAGCTGCGGTGCCAGTAGCGAGTAGTTGAAGGTACGGCCCGGCTGGTCCGAGATGAACCAGTCGGCCGAGGCAATGGTCTGGCCATTGAGCAGGGTGCGGTTCAAAGCGGGGTCGGTACCCAGGATCGAGACCTTTTCGCCCTGGCCGAAGGCCTTGTCGATGGTCACGCCGGGGATGATGGTGATGGCTTCGGCAACGTTGGTGGCCGGGAATTTGCCCACGTCTTCGGCGGTGACCACGTCGACGATGGCGTCCGAGTCACGCTTGGAGTCCAGTGCCTGCTTCAAGCTGGCGCGGATGCCGGTGACAACCACGGTGTCCAGGTCGGTGGCCTGCTTGCCGGCTTCCTGTGCATGCGCCGAGAAGCTCAGGCAGGTGACGATGGCGGCGGATAATACGGACTTGCGGTACCTCATGATGTCTCTCCTCATCATTGATGGATGCCGGCGGACTTGGCCGGATTTTTCTTCAGTGGGAACCCGTGCAGGAGCAGACAGCCCCATGCACCTGCGGTACTGCCGAATTCGACGCGACGGGTTCAATTTCCCTGCGTCCCAGATACCAACTGGCGGCGCCGATGACGCCCAGTTGCCCGTGCTCTACCAGCTTCACGGGAATGCGTTGCAGCGCCTCGCGCATCGGCCCCTTGTTGAGGAAGCGCTCGGCGAAGCTGCTGTTCAAAACGAATTGGCTGATCTTCGGCAGGATGCCGCCAGCCAGGTAGATGCCGCCCTGTGCGCCGTACAGCAGCGCCATGTCACCGATGGTGGAGCCGAGGATCGCGCAGAACAGCTGCAGCGTTTCCACTGCCAGCGGGTCGCTGCCATCGCAGGCGGCGGCGCTGATCGCATCGGGGGAGCGGTGCACCGCGGCGCGGTCGCGGACCACGCACAAGGCGTTGTAAAGATTGAGCAGGCCGGGGCCTGACAGCGCATGTTCAATGGCGACATGGCTGCGCCCCTGCAGCATCTGCTGCAGTACCGCCATTTCCAGTGCGGTGCTGGCGCTGAGTGATGCCTGTCCGGCTTCGGTGGCCAGCACCATCGAGCGCGAACCGTCGGGGATCCACAGTGCGGCGCCCAGGCCGGTGCCGGGGCCGACGATCAGTACAGGGCCTGATGCGGCATCGGCAGGGCCGCTCAGCTGCAGTGACTGGCTGGCATCGATGTGCGCGGCGGCATGTGCCACTGCCTCGAAATCATTGACCAGGTGCACGGCTTCAAAGCCGAGGTCATCGCGGATGCGGTTGCAGGACAGTGGCCACGGCAGGTTGGCGGAAATAACGGTGCCGTCGGGCAGCGCGTAGCCGGCACTGGCAATGGCGCATTCGCGCACTTCGCTGCGGTCGACCGGGAACTGGGCAAGGATCGTGCTCAGGTCCGGGTAGTCGGCGCAGCGGTACTGGCGATAGGCCAGCAGCTGCAGCGGCGCGGCGGGGTGGCTGCCGGGCTGCACTAGACCAATGCGGACATGGGTGCCGCCCACATCGGCGGCCAGCAACGGCGCCGCGGAAGCGGTGGTGGTCAGCTTGGGTGATGGATACAGGCTGGCAACCACGTACGTCCCCTGGGTATGGCGCGACACCTGTATGGCGTTGCGGCATGCGGAGTGTCGGGGCTTGGTGACAACGATGTCAAGACGCATTGCAAAAAATTTTCACGCAATGGTTGAGGCTGAGGATGTCCATATCCCGATGATTTGACGGGCTATTTTGGTTTCGTATGAAATTCAGCGGGGGTGTTTGCTTGGATCTTCTTCGTTTGAACACGGCCTGTGAAATTTTTTGGCATGCCCCAGCCTGTCAACAGCAAGCCCAATGGCCGCGGCATGTGGGAGCGGCGTAAGCCGCGAAGCTGACAGCAATGAAGTTGCGGGGCTCTCGATCCTTGCCTCCAGCCAAGGCCGGCATTCGGACAAAATTGGAAACCAGGCATCTCCTCAGCGGGAGCATCCCCGGCTTCGCGGCTTACGCCGCTCCCACAGGCCTCAACGCCTCTGCAGCGGCATAAGCCAGCCAGCCTTGTGGGAGC
>NZ_JBRRBO010000072.1:0-14056 GCF_056756175.1 Stenotrophomonas sp. STEN240
GCATCTGTAGTGCCGAGCCATGCTCGGCAGGAGCGTTACCGGTAGAGCCTTTGCCGAGCATGGGTCGGCACTACAGAAGCTTGCTCTGCCCTGCAATGCAGAACGGCCCGCGTTGGCGGGCCGTTCTTTGGCAATGCCTTGCGGCAAACGCTTAGTGCTGGTGACCGCCGTCGCCGTGCACGTGGCCGTGCTGCACTTCTTCTTCGCTGGCTTCGCGCACTTCGATGATTTCCACGTCGAAATGCAGGTCCTTGCCAGCCATCGGGTGGTTCAGGTCAACGTCGACCACGGTCATGCCGACCTTCTCCACGGTGACCGCACGCGGGCCGAAGTTGGTCTGCAGGATCACCTGGGTGCCGGGGATCAACGGGGTCTTGCCGAAATGCTTCTTCGGCACGCGCTGGGTCATGCCTTCGCGACGCTCGCCATAGGCATCGGTCGACTTCACGTCCACGCCGAAGCTCTCGCCAGCTTCCTTGTCCATCATCGCCGCTTCCAGGCCCGGGATGATGTTGCCGTGGCCAATCAGGATGGCCAAGGGATCACGGTCCTTGGAGCTTTCGATCGGCTCCTGGCCAGCTTCGGAGACGGTGTAATGGAAACGGACGACGCGGTCTTTTTCGATCTTCATGCGCAACTCTGATAAATGGCTGCCCGCTGGCAGACGTTGGGACGGCTTGTCGGCCGCCGGGGACGCCGCCATGATGACGGCCTTCTTAGGTGGCGCATTATCCGGGCTCCATGCACATCACGCCAGTTTTCCGCTTCCGCTCGTGGCGCCTGCCGCTCACGCTCCTGGCCGCCGCCGCGCTTGCCGCCTGTGGCCATGCCCCGCCCAAGCGGGCCGCCACCCCTGCGCCGGCCCGCAATTACTCCCCTGTCGCGCCTGCCGACCCCGCCGCAGCGGCCTCGGTGCTGATGCGCGCACTGGGCCTGGTCGGCACGCCCTACCGCTATGGCGGCAATACGCCGGAGTCGGGTTTCGATTGCAGCGGGCTGGTGACCTACGTCTACCGGGACATGCTGGCCCTGAACCTACCGCGCACGTCCCGCGAGCTGGCGGCAATCCAGGGGCCGAAGATCGCCCCGGACCGCCTGACCGCAGGCGATCTGGTGTTTTTCGGCAATAAAGGCAACGTCTGGCACGTCGGCATCTACGTCGGCGAAGGCCGTTTCGTGCACGCCCCCAGCACCGGCGGCACCGTCCGCCTGGACCACCTTGACGGGGCCTATTGGCGCGATCATTACACCGGTGCGAAGCGGGTATTACGGTAAAACGAGACATTCCTTGCGAAAAATAACGATTTATTAACGAAAATTGTACCTATCCACACGTTTCACAGGGCATGATCGCCCATCGACTTTTTCCAGTGACTGCCGCGTGACGACTGACAACACGTCCCATCCGAGCCAGCCAAAGATTGTTCCGCTCACCATCCGCCGCCTGATCTGTGCCGCGGCACTGGCTCTGGCCAGCCTGCCCGCCTTCGCTCAGAGCGCCGAAACCGCCCCGGCAGCCAAGCCTGCCGCGGCCAAGACCGAAGCCCCGCGCAGCAAGGCCGACAGCGCTGCTACCGCCACACTCGCCGCGCTGCTGCCGCATCTTGCCGCCAGCGATACCATTCCTCTGATGGACCGTTCGGCAATGTTTGCCGGCGACCTCAGCCGGCTGATTTCCGCCTACGACGCCTCCAAGGGCATCTCCGCCGCCACCGAGGCTGCGCTGGCCAACGATTCGGACGGCAAGGTGCAATCGATCCTGCGCCGCGCCATGACCCTGCTGGGCACCCCGTACCGTTGGGGCGGCACCTCGCCGGACGCCGGTTTTGATTGCAGCGGCCTGGTTGGCTACGTATTCCGTACCGCCCTGGGCGTCGAGCTGCCGCGCGTATCGCGCGAAATGGCCAGCCAGGCCAATGCCGAACTGATCAACGACCGCGCCGCGCTTGCCGCTGGCGACCTGGTGTTCTTCGGCCGCAAGGGCCGCGTCGACCACGTCGGCATCTATGTCGGCGAAGGCCGCTTCCTGCACGCCCCGAGCACCGGCAAGGACGTCCGTACCGACACCTTGATGACCGGTTATTGGGGTGACAAGTTCATGCAGGCACGTCGCGTGGCGCTGTAAGCGCCCTGCCGGCAACTACTGCTGAGTCGCGGCCTTAAGGCCGCGGCTTTTTTATTGCCTGCAATTTGACGGCAGACAATAACTTCTTCTGCACAAAGGTTAATGCGAGCACTCCCAGGCCAGCTCCAAATTAACTGACGAATACGATTGCGCATGCGTGAATCAGGGGTATATCGTGGCCGCCAATGGAGATACGACCAGGCATGGCGGCGACACAAATGTCAAGTACGCGTTGTGTGATCTGGTTTGGAAATCCGGGGGCAAGAGAGAAAGTAATGCTGGCTGCGGACGGCTGGCAGGTGCGGACGGTACTCCCCCAACAACCCGCCGACATTGGCATGCGCGGCGGTGACACGGTGGTTGGCCTGATCGATTTCCGCACCAGCTCGGACAGCGAGCTGGAGCGCATCGGCAAGCTGACCGCCGAGCATCAGCATATGCCCTTGTTTGCCATTACCCCGGCCAACGACGGCAGCCACGCCACACCGCAACACCCTCTGCTGGCAGCGTGCCGCCAACAATTCCCGCATCCACCGGATCTGAAGGAACTGCTGCGCGGCCTGCAGGGGCTGAGCAATGAAGTGCCGCGCGCGGCCAGCGACGATGTACTGGACACCTTGCTCGGCGAGAGCGAGGTGATGCTGGTCATGCGCGCGACGCTGCGGAAGTACGCACCGGTGGATCTGCCGGTGCTGATCACCGGGGAAACCGGCACCGGCAAGGAAGTTGCCGCGCATGCCCTGCACCGGTTGTCGGCACGCGGTGGCAAACCTTTCCAGGCAATCAACTGCGGCGCCATTCCTTCCACCTTGATCCAGTCAGAGCTGTTCGGCCACGAGCGTGGCGCATTTACCGGCGCCAGCAGCCGCCGCCTGGGCCTGTTCGAAACCGCGCACAACGGCAGCGTATTCCTTGATGAAATCGGCGACCTGCCGCTGGATGCGCAGACCAGCCTGTTGCGGGTGCTGCAGGAAGGCACCATCGAGCGCATCGGCAGCAACCAGCCGGTTGCGGTAGACGTACGCATCCTCGCCGCCACCCACGTGGATCTGGAACGTGCGGTGGAAGAAGGTCGGTTCCGCCGCGACCTCTACTACCGGCTCAACGTACTGCGCCTGGCGATGCCGCCACTGCGCAAGCGCGATGGCGACATTGAACTGCTGTCGCGGCAATTCCTGCGCAACTTCCGCCTGCGCCACCCCACCCGCGCGCGCGGCTATACGCATGAAGCCCGCCAGGCGATGGACCGCTTTCCCTGGCCGGGCAATGTGCGCGAACTGCTCAACCGGGTGCAGCGTGCCGCCATTACCGCCGAAGGTGAGCTGATCAGCAGTACCGATCTGGAACTCAACTCACCCCCCGATGGCGCCCAACTGAACAAGGCGCGCAGTCGCGCCGAACGCGAAACCCTGCTGTCCTGCCTGCAACAAAGCCAGTACAACATCAGCGCCTGCGCGCGCCTGATGAAGGTGTCGCGGGTCACCATCTACCGCATGTGCCGCAAACACCAACTGGAACTGGAAGCGCTGCGTTGAGTGCACAACGCAGCGCTGCAGCGTTCACCCACCCGGCCAGACAGGCTCACAGCATGTAAGGCACCTTGAAGGCCAGGCTGAAATCCGGTGCATCCGGGGTCAAGCCAATGCCCAGCATGCTGACGAAGGTGGCCTTGGAGGTCAGCGCATAGGTCACACCAAGATTGAGCGTGCCGGCGTTGCCATCGCTGCCGATGATCTTCATCCATTTGCCGTCCTTGTAGCGGGTGGACGCGCGTGCGCTCATTCGGTCACTGTAGGAAATGCTCAGGCTGGTGCGTTCGTTGAAGGCAAACGCAATGCCCGCGCCGAAGTAATACGAATCACCCAGAACCACTTCGCCCGGATTCACCGTGTCCGGGTTGGCATCGATGTCGTCGAAGCTGCGCTTGAACGAACGTACATAACCGATGTTGCCGAACAGGATCGCAGGGTCGGCGCTCTTGACCGCCGACAGACCAATATTGGCCTGCCACAAACCATTGCCCGTGGGCTGTTTGGCCGGCACCGCGAAACGGATGAAGTCATCGTCGTCGCGTTCAATCACCTTCCAGTCCAGACCATAGGGCTCACGCCCGGTCGGTGCGGTCACTGCACCGGTCAATACCGTTTCCGGGCGCCAACCGCGTTCGCCGAACAGCTTGTAGTTGGCGCTGACGGTTACATCGCCTATGCCGGTGCCGTGGGTTTCCTCCTGCGCGATCGCCGCCGCCGAGCCACCTGCACCGCCCTTCTGGTAGATGGTCTTGCGGGCGATATACGGCACATCCAGGTTCAGTGTCAGCCGCGGATTGAGGCCCCAACGTGCGGCAAAGTTGTAGGTGAGTGAATCGGACTCGACGTTCTCGATGGCGATGTTGCCCAGAAAAATCGCATCCAGCGCCAGGAAACCATTGAGGGTGAGTTGTTTGCGGTCGTAGCGTGCATAGGTGATGCTGTTTTCCAGCGTCAGCCGCTGGTTGAACAAGGCGGACTGCTGTTGCTTGACGTCATCAACGCTACGTCGCGCGGCTTCCTTGGCTTCCTGTGCCTCGGCCGCACTGCTCGCATAGCCCTCACCTGTAGGCGCTGCGTTGGCCGCCGTGGTCGTCGCCGGGGCCGCAGGCGCAGTCGCCACGTTGGCCGTGGGTGGCTGTGCTGCAGGCATCTGCGCGGTCTTGCCGCTGACCCTCGCCTGGATCGCCTGCACCTGCATGTCCAGCTCGCGCAGCCGGCGCACCTCCTGTGCATAGCTGGCTTTCAAGGACTCCAGCTGTGCCACCAGTGCCCGTACATCCGCTTCGTCGCTACTGCCGGTTGTCGCCTCCTGTGCCAACACCTTGGGTGAAGCCACAGTCAGACTCACCAGCGCCGCCATCGCCAGTCGTTTCATTGGTGCCGTCCTCTACGTTGTAACTGCAAAATCCCGTGCCAGGCACGGGGCTCACTGCCCGCCCACCCCGCCAATCCCCCGATTGAGCGTGATGGCCTGTGCCACGTTCTGTGCAAGCGGCAGGTTGCCCCCCAGCGACTGCCGCACCAGATCAATCTGCAACCGGTTGCTCACCACCTGCCCATCGCTGGTCAGCTGGATGCTCTGGCCAACGCTGCCGCTGCGCAGCCATTGCTGCACCGCGCCCTGGCCTTCGATGTTCAATTGCAGCCGCGCGGCATTGCCGTCGAAGCTGGCCACCGCGCTGGCGTTGCCGGACTGCGCGCTGACATCGCCGGCAAGCGTGCCGCTGCCAGTGGGAACAACACCGTCATTGCGCACGTTCAAATGCATCACGTTGCTGGCGCGGTTGCTGTCACCGGCGACCTGCACGCTCTGGCTCACGCCGCTCACATTGTTCAAGCCGCTGCCGTCAATGCTGCGCCCTGCCACATCCGGCAGCGGCGCATTGGCGGCGGTGATGTTTACGCTGGGGGTGAAACTCACCTTGGGCGCGTTGCCTTTGGTGAAATCCATGCCCAGCGTCATGGTGCCCTGCAGGTTCTGGCCGGTGCTGGTCTGCCAGGTCGACACCATGGTCACCCCGAACCAGGCAACCGCATTGCCACCTACGGTGTAACGGCCACGCATCAGGTTCAATTCCGGGTCGGGTATTTCATGCAGGCCCTTGCCAGGCTTGCCCGGGTTTTCCGCGCCATGCACTGGCAGCGCGGCACTCAGCGCCAAAGCCAGCAGGGCGAACTTGGTCATGTTCATCACAACACTCCTTCAGAACAGGTCGGCATGGGTAAAACCAAAATCGACCAGCTCCGCATCGGTAATGGGGCCGCGCCCTTGACGTGCATACAGCGCGCGAGCGCTCGGCTTTTCACTGGGTTGCAGCAGCACCGTATTGCGGTCGAAGTCGCTGCCTATCACCACGAATACCGCGCGCGATGGCCAGGACTGCAGGAACTCGGCCATCGGCACCACGCGGTTGCCCAGAATGGGATCGGCTATCTCGGCCATGCCGTCGCGCACCTGCTTGAGCACGACGAAGTGGCGGAAGCCGCGCACATCCATCAACACCAGGCCGGGGACCCGCAGATTCGCCAACCGGTCTTCATCGATCCGGTAACCGCGCCCGCGCATGCCCAGCGATTCCACGTAACGCTTGATATCCAGCAATGAGAATCCGCGTTGTTTCACCAACTCCGGATCGGCCACACCCATCATTCCCTCGATCACCGTCGCCTCATCGGTATTCAAGTGGTAGGCATGCTTGAGAATCGTGGCCAACGCAGCGGCACCGCAGCTGTAATCGGTCTGCTGCCGCACCAGGTTGCGGAACCGCCGTTCTTTCATGCTCTCGATCTTGCCGCTGTACAAGGCCCCATTGGGCAGCACGCCGTTGAACGCCACCTCGCCTGCGTGCAGCAGGCCCGGGGACAACGACAATGCACAGATCAGCAGCAAGCAACGGAACATAAGCACGGCGCCTCCAGCGTGTAGGTAGGTGGGAGCCCCCCTCCTGGGGGAGAGGAGTGGGGCCCCCGGAACCCGGCCATTGGCGGATGACCGGGCTTGTTGCGCGAAGCCGGTGCGTCATCCAGATGGATGACGCGTCCGGTTATTCACCACCCGGGTTGCCCGGCGGAGTGCCACCACCGGTGGAGGGCTGTGCAACCGCCAGCGCGAGGCTGTTGGCCTGCAGGTTGCCGGTGCCGGAGGACACGTTCACGCCGATGTTGCCCGACGCGCCGGAGAACGCACTGCCCGACAGGCTGGCAGTATTGGTCGCATCAACCGCGATCCAATCGATGTCGATCACGCTGCCGCTCAGGCTGGCCGTCAGATCGGCAGTACCCATCTCGGAGAAGCTCGAAGTGCCCTTCTCGTCGGTATCCCATGCCATGCCACCCACGCCCGGCTTGTTCGGGTTGGCGACGGCGCCCTGGGTCTCGAAGTCCCAATCCGAGTGACCGGTCTGGTCACCGGCCGGATGCCTGTCACCCTCCCAGTTGTCCGGATAGAAGTTGGTCTTCTGGTAGGAGTTGCCGGTGCCGGTATAGGTGCCGGTGCCGGTGCCCTTGGTGGTGCCGGCAACCTTGCCGCTCATGTTGATGGCGTAGCTGTTCACGACATAGTCGTAATAGCCATCGTTCTCAACCTCGTTGCCCGAGGACACCTGGTTTGAACTGATGCTCGAGGTGGCATAGGCGCTGGTTGCCACCGATGCGGCCAGAGCGTTCTTCTGCTCGTTGTTGTTGCCCGAGGTAACGTTCACACCGATGTTGCCGGTGGCACCGGAGAAGGCATTGCCACCGACGCCTGCGGTGTTGGTCACACCGTAGTTCATCGTGGTGTTGTTCATGCCACTCTGGTTCACGAACACTTCCGCATCAGCCATGCCGAAGCTGAAGGACGCATCGGCTGCCGACAGTGCAGCCGCATTGTCCTGGGCGTTGTTGTCACCGGCGGCGACGTTGAAGCCCAGGTTGCCCGACGCTTCGGAGCCGACGTCATCGGCAATCGAGGCATCATTGGTCAACAGACCGTTCTCGGCATGGTTGTTGGAAATCGACTGGCGGTTGTCAATGATGGCAATCGCAGCCGAATCCAGATCGATGTCACCGGTGATGGTCGGGTCGCCGGAGAAGTTCACATCCGAGCTCAGACGCATGTCCTTTTCAAGGTTCACGTCCACGCCGTGGTTGTTCTTTTCCTTGCGCTCGTCGGCAGAAATGTTCGAGGTCTTCTGCACGTTCTCGGTTACATCGTTGGACCAGGTGTTGCTGGTCTCGGTGTTGCTGCGGGTATCGGTACTGCTGGTGGTTTCGGTGTTGGTGCGGGTGTCAGTGTTGTTGCGCGTATCGTTGTAGCGCAGCCTGGCAGCAGCATCCAACTTCAGATCGATGTCGGTATCGATCGCCGTGTTTACATCGGTATTTACGTTGGTGTTGGTGTTGGTGTTGGTATTCGTGCGCGTCTCATTCACGTTGTGCTGGTGATTGATGTTCGCGCTCGCGTTCTGGTCGTCCGCCGCATTGGCTGCCGCACTCATGGTGAATGCGGTAACCGCCATGGCGAGTACTGTCCATTTATTCGCTTTCATGGTGCCCTCTTCAGGTTTTCTGATGCATCGGGTGGATGGAGCTGTGCTCACGGGGTGCCTTGCACGGAGATGCTGAATCTGTTCTCCGTTGCATTGCCTGATCCCGCGATCTGATTGAGTTGCAGTACGCCGTCAAATCCGCGCAGCGCGGACTCCTCCACGCCTACCCGTCGGGTAGCGCGCGGGTCGGTGACGATGGGCTGCCCCCCCGCCGACGCGAGCACTTCGGATGAAGTCATTGCTTCATCACTTGCCTCGCGTATGCCCTGTGAAGCCAGCGTTGCGTTGACGGAGTTCAGCTCCGCATTGCCGCCACCGCTGGCCTGATTGATTGATGCGATGCCACTGGCCCCTGCCAGCGCATTGCCGCCGATGACCGCCGAGGCCTGCATCGGTGTGTTGTAGAGATTGGCTTGCCGCTGTTGCAGGCTGCGCACGCTCGACGAAGCCTGCGCGCCATTGGCCATGCTGTGCAGGTTGGCCTGCAGGTTGAGCTCACCTGCTGCCTGGTTGACCTTGATGGAGCCATCGGCGCCGGCCAGCGCATTGCCGTCAATGCGGCTGTCTGCGGAGAGATACGACAACATGCCGATATAGCTGTCGCCGCGCGATTGCGCCTGCGACGCACCTGCCGCCAGCAGCAATGCCATCACCGTGACGGACAAACGGACGAGGCCTGCGTTCACTTGCCACCCGGCCCGGCCGGCTGGCCCAGCGGGAACTGTGCCAATGCACCCCGCACCTGATCGCCGATACCGCGTGTGGCGCCGCCCACGGCACCCATCGGGCCGCCGATGGCGCGCGTCATCTGATTGCCGGACAGCATTCCGCCATCGCCGGTTACCCGGCCCAAGGTGCCACCGACCACGCCGGTGGTTACCCGCTCCACCGTGGTCTGGCCGTGCCCGCTTGCCAGGCCGTCGGCCATACCCGAGCCCATCGCCGCATAGTCGTCGTCGCTGAGCTCACTCATGCCGCCCGCACCCAGGGCCGCGCCCAGTTCCTTGCGCGGTGAGGGGTCAGCAATCAAGGCCATGCCCGGTGGCGCCGGGCGATAGGCCGGACGCGCCGATACATCTCGCAGCAACACAATCTCGCCCGGTTGGGCTTTTACGCCCTGGCGTGCGCCCGAGGCCAAGGCGGCCTCACTGGCGACGGTGCTGATCAGCAACAGTCCGATCAGGGCGGCATAGCGATGTAGGGTGCAGCTGTCCATTGCGTCGTCCACTCGTATCCAACGCGAGTGAGAGAGCAGCTACCGTGCCAAGCCTGAATTTCCTTTGAAAACATACACTTGAATTCCGCAAGCAGCATTACAGGTGTATCCCTGTCACAACCCTGCGCAGGGCAAAGGCGGCGTACGGAAGCCCTGCCCAACGCACGACAATCAAGCCAGACGTGGCTTTCACGCAGGTGTATCAGTGCTGTTACAGACAGCTGTTACACCTGCTACAGCGCAACGCTGCGGGGCGGTCATTTGATCTTGCAGGAGCGGCATGAGCCGCGAGGCTGGCATTGCTGAATCACCGGCAGCGTTGCCATCTACGGATCTGCGTGTTTCCGGGCTTACGCCGGCCCTACAGCCAATCAGCCAAACAATCAGCCCGGCTGCGCTTACGCATACCCGGGCCTTGTGGGAGCGGCGCAAGCCGCGAAGCTGGTGTTGTTCAAGCCTCAGGGAGCTTTGCCATCTGCTGATCTACGTGTGTCGCGGCTTGCGCCGCTCCCACAAAAGAAGAATCCGATGCCAGCTGCCTGGCATCGGATTCGGGATAGCCCATCTATTTGAGCGATCAGCGCTGGCAGACATCCTTTGAATGCCGCATTACGACTGTGCTGACACTCACTCCAGATGACGGCCGTTGGCACCGCCGCCCATCGCCGGAGTTCCGGCAGCATCGTAGACCTGCTGATCGAGCAACCCCGTCTCTTTGGCCACGATCACCGGCACCACCATCTGCCCGGTGACATTGGTCATGGTGCGCATCATGTCGAGGATGCGGTCGATCGCGTACAGGTAACCAATCGCCTCCAACGGCAGGTTGGCCGCACTCAATACCACCGTCGCCATCACCACCGCCGTACCCGGCACGCCAGCGGTACCAAAGCTGCCCAGCACCGAGGCGATCAGCACGATCACGTATTGTTCGGGCGTCAATGGCACGCCGGTGTATTGCGCAATGAACACCGCACACAACGCCGGATAGATCGCGCCGCAGCCGTCCATCTTGATGCTGGCGCCCAAGGGCACCGCGAACGAGGCGTAATCCTTGTTCACGCCCAGGTTGTCGCTGATCGAACGCATCGCCACCGGCATCGCGGCGAAGCTCGACGAGGCCACGAACGCCACCTGCATGCCCGGCGCCGCACCGCGGAAGAACTTCCACGGGTTGAGCCCGTGCACCAGCAACAAGCCGCTGTAAACCACCACGATATGCAGCGCGCAGGCCACGTACAGCGCCAGCACGAAGTTGCCCAGTGGCAGCAGCTTCTCGAAGCCATAGCTGCCAACCAGCCCGGCGATCAGGCCGAAGGTACCCAGCGGTGTCATCTCCAGCACGAAGCGGGTCACCTGGATCATGATCTCGCTCATCTGGCCGACCAGCTTGCGTGCCTCGTTGACCTTCTCGCCCAGCTTGACCATCGCAAAGCCGAGCAGGCCGGCAAAGAAGATCACCGGCAGGATCGAACCGCGTCCAGCGGCCAATACCTGTTCACCGGCGGCATTGGTCTTGGTGCCAATCCCAGCCAGCGCGTAGAACACGTTGGACGGCACCACATCCATCAGCACCTTGGCAATCGATGGCACGTCACGCGGGGTGTACGTCGCGTCCACCGCCAGCTTCAGCCCGCCGGTACCCGGCTGCATCACCGTGCCGACCAGCAGGCCGATGCCCACCGCAAACGCGGCGGTGATGACAAACCACAGGAAGGTGCGGCCGCTCAGCGCCGCCACCGATTTCTGCCCGTGCAGCGAGCCGATCGCATTGATCACCGCGAAGAACACCAGCGGCACCGCGATCATTTTGATCAAGGTGACGTAGAGCTCGCCCAGGGGGCCGAAAAAGGTCTCGGCGGCCGGCCCCAGCGCCCAGCCCGCCAGCGCGCCCAGCACAAAGCCACCCACCACCCGCTGCCAGAAGGGGATCCGCAGCCAGGCAGAAACCACATTCATATCGTCAATCCGGAAAGCAAATCGAAGGTTGTCACGATAGCGCAAGGCCTGAGCCAGCACGATGCCCACAAAGAAAAGCTGCGTGTCATATGCATGCCTTCCAGGCTTGACCATAATGGCGGTCTGCCTTCATCCAGCGGTAACAACCACGATGCACAAAGCCAGTTTCCTGTCCGCCGCCCTGTCCACCCTGCTGCTCGGCGCCTGCGCCAGCACGGCCCCGCAGTCCGGCGCGGCCAACGCAGTCAGCGTTGACGTCCCCCAGATCACCCGCCCGGACGGGGAAACACCGCAGTGGTGGTACCGCGATGGCGCCGCCCGCGCCGCCGGCAATGGCGCCATGGCCGGCAAGGCCAAGAACGTGATCCTGTTCCTGGGCGACGGCATGAGCCTGACCACCGTGGCGGCCGCACGCATCCTGGAAGGCCAGCGCAAGGGCCAGCCGGGTGAAGAGAACCTGCTGTCCTGGGAGCGCTTCCCGGCCACCGCATTCAGCAAGACCTACAACACCGACTCGCAGACCCCCGATTCGGCCGGCACCATGACCGCCATCACCACCGGCGTGAAGAGCCATATGGGCGCCATCGGCGTCAGCGCTGGCAGCCGCAACAACTGCGCCGACAGCCTGCCCAAGGGCCTGCTGACCTGGCTGCAGCTGGCCGACAGCGCCGGCATGGCCACCGGCATCGTCTCCACCGCACGCCTGACCCACGCCACCCCGGCCGCCACCTACGCGCATTCGCCGGAGCGCAACTGGGAAAACGACACCGACCTGCCGGAAGCGGCCAAGGCCGCTGGTTGCGTGGATATCGCCCAGCAGCTGATTTCAACCGCACGGTACGGACAGGGCCCGCTGGTCGCACTGGGCGGCGGCCGTGGTGAGTTCACCACCGTCAACGAGCAGGACCCGGAATACGCCGACAAGGTCGGCCTGCGCCTGGATGGCCGCAATCTGGTCGCCGAATGGCAGGCCAAACACCCGCAGGGTGCCTATGTGTGGAATGCCGACCAGCTCAAGGCCGCCGCCAACGCACCGGCGCTGCTCGGCCTGTTCGAGCCGGACCACATGCAGTACGAGCAGGACCGCCCCAAGGACCGCGCCGGTGAACCGTCGCTGGCCGAACTGACCCGTGCCGCCATCGCCAACCTGTCCAGGCATCAGGAAGGCTTCGTGCTGATGGTCGAGGGCGCGCGCATCGACCACGCCAACCACAGCGGCAACGCCGCCCGGGCGCTGGGCGACACCATCGCCATGTCCGATGCGGTCAAGGCGGCGGTTGATGCCACCTCGGCCGAAGACACCCTGATCATCGTCACCGCCGACCACTCGCACACCTTGAATTTCGTCGGTTACCCGGCGCGCGGCAATGCCATCCTCGGCAAGGTCAAGGACAAGGGTGGCGAAGACGGCATGGGCGCACTGGACCTGGCCCGCGACGGCATGGGCATGCCCTACACCACCCTCAGCTATGCCAATGGCCCGGGCTTCACCGGCGCCAGCAACCAGCAACCGGCCGGGCCCAAGCGCTTCCCGCATTCGCCCAGCACCTTCGAAGCCGCCAACGGTCGCCCCGACCTGACCCACGTCGACACCGAGCACCCGGACTACATGCAGGAAGCGCTGGTGCCGTCCAAGAGCGAATCGCACGGCGGCGAAGACGTCGGCATCTGGGCGCGCGGCCCGGGCAGCAAGGCGGTACGCGGCACGATGGAGCAGAACACCATCTACCACCTGATCGTGCAGTCCACCCCGCGCCTGCGCGCGCGCCTGTGTGCACTGGGCACCTGCGACACGCACGGCGTGCCGGTGGAACTGCCGCAGCCGGCCAAGTTCGAACGCAAGGCGCAATGAGCCGGATCCGGCACGCTACCGGATGGCCAGTGGCAGCATTGCTGTCACTGGTCACGGCGCCAGCCTTCGCGCTGGTCGACCAACCTTGCTACCGGATGGACACCGATACGTTCAAGATTCTGGAGGGCTGCAAGCGGGCCAGCGATGGCACGCTGATCGTCTCCGAAACGGCGCTGGCGCAGCTTGAGTACGATGCTGATGGGCTAGCCGCTGTCATTGCCGGCAAACACCATTACTACCTGCGTCGCGATGGCCGCCATCTGGCGGTGATCACCTATGACAGCGGCCCGGACTATTTCGAGGAAGGCCTGACCCGGGCCTGGGTCGATGGCCAGATCGGCTACTACGACCGCCAACTGCAGCCTGCCTTCGCGGCCCGCTTTGACTGGGGCTGGCCCTTCAAGGACGGAGTTGCCGAAGTCTGCCAAGGCTGCGCCCCCGGCAAACCCGATGCAGGCGGCCACACCGCGATCGAAGGCGGCAAGCATTACCGCATCGATCGCCAAGGCAACATCCTTCCCTGAGCTGGGTTTGCATGCGCTTGTGGGAGCGGCGTAAGCCGCGAAGCTGGCGTCATTGAAACTGCCAGCCCCCCCGCAACCTGACGGACTATCTGCTTCGCGGCTGACGCCGCTCCTACAAAACCAGCGGCCGCGCTGCAGCGTAGTGCCGAGCCATGCTCGGCAGGGGCCTCAGCGGGCTCCGCTCCACCAGGGCGGCCAGCACCATGCACCACCAGAAAAAGCAGACCAGCGCATTTGTAGGAGCGGCGGCAGCCGCGAAGCTGGCCGCCGGCCCAAAGCCCGCCCCCCGGCCAACGGAAGCACGGCCGGCGTCGCGGCG
>NZ_JBRRBO010000073.1:0-12989 GCF_056756175.1 Stenotrophomonas sp. STEN240
GAGCCATGCTCGGCTGAGGCTCTACCGGTGAAGCCCTTGCCGAGCATGGCTCGGCACTACATCCCCAATTCCTTTTGCTGCAGGCAAGGGAGGGTTGGGGATGGGGAGCGCTTTGCATTGTTGGATTTTTAGCTTCACGGCTCACGCCGTTCCCACAAACACAACGCGGCTGCTCAGCCCAGCAACGTGCGCACTTTCTTCAGCGCGACCATGAAGGATTCAATCTCTTCATGCGTGTTGTAGAACGCCAGCGAGGCGCGGCAGGTGGCCGCTACGCCGTAGTACTGCAGCAGCGGATGTGCGCAGTGCTGGCCCGAACGCACGGCAACGCCCTGCAGGTCGAGCAGGGTGGCCAGGTCGTGGGCATGTGCGCCTTCGATCTGGAACGACACAACCGCCGCCTTGTGCGGAGCCGTGCCGAAGATGCGCACGCCTTCGGCGCGCTGCAGCTCTTCGGTGAAGTGGGCAAGCAGTTCCTGCTCACGTGCCTCGATGTGCTCGCGGCCGAGCGCTTCCATGTAATCCACCGCCACGCCCAGGCCGATGAAACCGGCGATGTTCGGGGTGCCGGCTTCAAACTTGTGCGGGGCGTCGTTGAACACGGTGCCGTCGAAGCTGACTTCCTTGATCATCTCGCCACCGCCGAGGAACGGCGGCATGTCCTGCAGGTGCTCGCGACGTGCCCACAGCGCGCCGGTGCCGGTGGGGCCGCACATCTTGTGGCCGGTCACCGCATAGAAGTCGCAGCCGATGGCGGCGACGTCGATAAGCAGGTGCGGCGCAGCCTGCGAGCCATCGATCACGGTAATGATGCCGCGCTTGCGGGCTTCACGGCAGATCTCGCGGACCGGGTTGATGGTGCCCAGCACGTTGGAGACATGGGTGAGCGCCAGCAGCTTCACTTCCGGGGTCATCGCTGCATGCAGCGCGTCCAGGTCCAGGCTGCCGTCCGGTTTGATCTCGGCCACGCGGATGGTCGCGCCGGTGCGCTGGGCGACCAGCTGCCACGGCACGATGTTTGCGTGGTGCTCCATGCGCGAGACCAGGATCACGTCGCCGGCTTTCAGCCGCGGCAAGGCCCACGAGTACGCCACCAGGTTGATGGCGAAGGTGGTGCCGCTGCACAGCACCAGCTCATCGGCGCGCACGTTGAGGAAGCGCGCCAGCTTGTTGCGGGCGCCCTCGTAGGCATCGGTAGCCTCGGTGCCCAGCGCATGCACCGCACGGCTGACATTGGCGTTGTAGCGGCGGTAGAACTCGTCCACCGCGCCGATCACCGACAGCGGCTTCTGCGCGGTGTTGGCATTGTCGAAATACACCAGCGGCTTGCCGTTGACTTCACGCATCAGCAGCGGGAAATCGGCGCGCACGCGCTCCCAGTCGGGGGCGCTGGCCGGGTGGTGGATCGGACGCGGGGAACTGAGATTCATGCCATGCCTGCCTGTTGCAGTGCCTGGTCCAGGTGGCGGGCCAGCTTTTCGGTGAGAACGCCTTCCACGGCAGCCAGCGGCTCGTGGCAGAAGGCGGCGCTGAGCATGGCGCGGGCCTGTTCGGCCGGCACGCCGCGCGAGCGCAGGTAGAACAGCGCATTGGCATCGAGCTGGCCAACAGTGGCGCCATGTGCCGCCTTGACCTCGTCGGCGTCGATCACCAGCGTCGGCTGGGTATCGATTTCGGCATCGGCCGACAGCAGCAGGTTCTTGTTGGACAGGTTGGCATCGGTGCCATCGGCGCCTTCGCGGATGTTGATGCCACCATGGAACACCACGCGGCTGCGATTGGCGGCCACGCCGCGCCAGACCAGCTCGGCACTGGTGTTCTTTGCGATGTGTTCGATGCCCAGACGGGTATCGATATGACGCCGACCGGTGCCCAGCAGCACGCCATTGGCGGTGAGCTTGGCGTTGTCGCCTTCCAGACGCACGTTGAGCTCATGACGGCTCAGTGCAGCGCCCAGTTCCAGATCGATGCGACGGTACTGTGCATCGCGGGCCAGCACCGCATCGGTGCGCAGCAGCGAGGTGGCGCGGGCGCTGCCAGCCTGCACGCGGGCATGCGACAGCACCGCGTCCTGGGCGATATGGACGTGCACGAGCGTGTTGTCCAGATGCGCGCTGTCACCGGCCTGCAGATGATGCTCGACCAGGCCGAGCACGGCGCCACGGCGCAGTTCGATCAGGTGGCGGTGATGCCAGGCGTGATCGCTGCTGTCGGCTGCGCTGACGAAGACCAGATGCAGCGGTGTTTCGCTGACGACGCCATCGGCAACCTGTACCAGCACGCCTTCATCGGCGAGTGCGGCGTTGAGCTGGGCGAACACTTCTTCGGCGCGTTCGAAGCGACGGCCGAGGAAGCGCAATGCCTCCGGCTCGTCGTTCTGCACGGCCGACAAGGTGCGCACCTGCACGCCCGCGTCCAGCGTGGACAGATCGCTCAGGGCAGCACTATGGCGGCCGTTGACGAAGACCAGACGCGGCGACGGAATGTCGGCCAGCAGTTCGGCATCGATGGCGGGCGCCTGCAGCGGCGCGGCAGTGAACGAGCGGCGCTCGAGCTGGCGTAGCGAGGTGTACTTCCACGCCTCGTTGCGGGCGGCGGGCAGGCCGGTCTTGAGCGCAGCCTCAAGAATCGACTCGCGTTCGGCGATTTTCGTTGAATCCCCGCACATGGATGTGCGGGCTGTTGCGAAGGATTCGCGCAACGACTCCAGAAGAGCGCTCATTACTTGGCCGCCTCGCGGACCACGCGGTCCTTCAGGAAGTCATAGCCGTGCGCTTCCAGCTCCAGCGCCAGTTCCGGGCCACCGGTCTTGACGATGCGGCCGTCGGCCAGCACATGCACCACGTCCGGCTTGATGTAATCGAGCAGGCGCTGGTAATGGGTGATGACCAGGAACGAACGTTCCGGCGAACGCAGCGCGTTGACGCCATCGGCGACGCTCTTGAGTGCATCGATGTCCAGGCCCGAATCGGTTTCGTCGAGGATCGCCAGCTTCGGCTCGAGCACGGCCAGCTGGAAGATCTCGTTGCGCTTCTTCTCGCCACCGGAGAAGCCTTCGTTGACGCCACGGTGCAGCAGTTCATCCTTCAGGTGCAGCACGGCCAGCTTCTGCCGGACCAGCTTGAGGAACTGCATCGAGTCCAGTTCTTCTTCACCGCGCGCCTTGCGCTGTGCATTGAGCGCGGCACGCAGGAAGTAGGTGTTGTTGACGCCGGGGATTTCCACCGGGTACTGGAAGGCCAGGAACAGGCCGGCAGCGGCGCGCGCTTCCGGTTCCAGCTCCAGCAGATCGTTGTCTTCGAACAGCACGGTGCCGGCGGTGACGTCATAGCCTTCGCGGCCGGACAACACATTGCCCAGCGTGGACTTGCCGGCGCCGTTCGGGCCCATGATGGCGTGTACTTCGCCCGGTTTCACGTCCAGCGACAGGCCCTTGAGGATTTCCTTGTCGCCGATGCTTGCGTGCAGGTTTTCGATCTTCAGCATGAGGGTGCGTTCTTCAATATGTAGGGTGCGGGGCGATCAGAGCTCGCCTTCGGCGCGATCGAGGAAGGTGGCGCGCAGCCACTGGGTGCGCTGCCGGGTCAATTCGGCCTTGTTGCCGGAGTACAGCATCGGGTACATCGAGCCGTACAGGACGCGGGGATCCTCGTCCTTGCCAACCGGGTAGCGCGCTTCGATGTCGGCATCGCGCAACGGGATCCACAGGCGCTGGGCGGCGCGCAGCTTGTCGATCGCGACAGGCTGGCCCTGCAGGTTCTGCATCACCTGCCGGTACACCGCGTTGAGCTCGGTATCGGCGGCGGTGGCATCCGCTGCCGCGCACTCGTTGAGTTCAAACTGGGTGCGGGCGTCGTCACAGGCTTTGCCCGGCGACGCCGCGAAGGCAGCGAAAGGCAGCACGGCCAGCAGTAGCAGCGGCAGGCGGCTCATCCGACCGATCCTTCCAGCGACACTTCCAGCAGCTTCTTGGCTTCCACCGCGAACTCCATCGGCAGTTCCTTGAAGACCTGCTTGCAGAAGCCGTCGACGATCATCGACACCGCGTTTTCCTGGTCGATGCCGCGCGCGCGGCAATAGAACAGCTGGTCGTCGGAAATCTTGGAGGTGGTGGCCTCGTGCTCGACGGTGGCGCTGGGGTTCTTCACCTCGATATAGGGGAAGGTATGGGCGCCACACTTCTTGCCGATCAGCAGCGAGTCGCACTGGGTGTAGTTGCGCGCGCCTTCGGCGCCGCGGTCCACGCGGACCAGGCCACGATAGGTGTTCTGGCCATGGCCGGCGCTGATGCCCTTGGAGATGATCTTGCTCTTGGTGCGCTTGCCGATGTGGATCATCTTGGTGCCGGTGTCGGCCTGCTGGCGGTGATGGGTGAGCGCCACCGAGTGGAATTCACCCACCGAGTCGTCGCCCAGCAGCACGCAGGACGGGTACTTCCAGGTGATCGCCGAACCGGTTTCCACCTGGGTCCAGGTCACCTTGGCGCGTGCACCACGGCATTCGGCACGCTTGGTGACGAAGTTGTAGATGCCGCCAACGCCGTTCTCATCGCCCGGGTACCAGTTCTGTACGGTCGAATACTTGATCTCGGCATCTTCCAGCGCCACCAGCTCGACCACCGCGGCGTGGAGCTGGTTCTCATCGCGCATCGGGGCGGTGCAGCCTTCCAGGTAGGAGACGTAGGCCTTGTCCTCGCAGATGATCAAGGTGCGCTCGAACTGCCCGGTGTTGCTGGCGTTGATGCGGAAATACGTGCTCAGTTCCATCGGGCTGCGCACGCCGGCCGGCACGAACACGAAGCTGCCGTCGGAGAACACCGCAGAGTTGAGCGCGGCGAAATAGTTGTCGCCCACCGGCACCACCGAGCCCAGGTACTTGCGCACCAGCTCCGGGTATTCGCGGATGGCTTCGGAGATGGAGCAGAAGATCACGCCCTTGTCGGCCAGTTCCTTGCGGAAGGTGGTGCCGACCGAGACCGAGTCGAACACCGCATCCACGGCGACGCCGGCCAGCTTTGCGCGCTCATGCAAGGGCACGCCGAGCTTCTCGTAGGTGTCCAGCAGTTCCTGGGGCACTTCGTCCAGCGACTGGTACTTCGGGCCCTTGGGCGCGGAGAAGTAGCTCAGCGCCTGCAGGTCGATTGGCGCGATTTCGAGCTTGGCCCAGTCGGGCTGACGCATGGTCAGGAAGTGGCGGTAGGCATCCAGGCGCCACTGCGTCATCCACTCGGGCTCTTCCTTCTTGGCCGAGAGCGCGCGGATGACGTCTTCGTCCAGACCGGGCGGGAAGGATTCGGATTCGATCAGCGTGACGAAGCCTGCGTCGTATTTACGACCCAGCTGCTCGTGGATTTCACGGTTCGGGCTGTCGACGGTGTCGACCGGTTCGATGATTTCGGTGGCCATCAGGGCTGCCTACGGTTGTTCAGGAGACGACGTCGGCACTGATGCGTCGACGGTCGGCAAGCGGTAAGGGGTGCAGCATCTGCGCGAGGGTGACGCCGCGCAGGGCATCGGAAACCACGTCATTGATGAGCCGCCAGTTGGAGCGCACACCGCACTGCCCGGCAAGGCCGCACTGGCTTTGCTCCTGGCTGCATTCGGTGATGGCCAGCGGGCCTTCCATCGCTTCCAGGATCTCGATCAGGGTGATCTCGGAGGCGGGACGGGTGAGCCGGTAACCGCCATGGACACCGCGCAGGCCTTCAACCAGACCGGCCTGGGCCAGCGGCTTGAGCAGCTTGCTGACGGTGGGGGGCTCCAATCCGGCAGCTTCAGCCAGATCGGTCGCGCTCAACACTTCGGCTGGCCGTGCGGCGAGCACGGTCAGGACGACGGTGGCGTAATCGGTAAGCTTGGTGACGCGGAGCATTGCGGTAAGGGCTTCATCAATGTGGACCAAAATTGTACGCTTTCTAGCGGACGGGTCCAAGTTCTGTTGTTCAGGTGGGAGCAGGGGCGGCGCAGCCGCTACTGTTTCCTCTCCCCACGCGGGAGAGGATGCCGAAGGCAGGAGAGGGGGCGGCGCAGCCGCTTGCCGTTTCCTCTCCCCTCGCGGGAGAGGATGCCGAAGGCAGGAGAGGGGCGCAGCCGCTTGCTCTTTCCTCAGAATGAAGAAATTGAGAGCAAATGCCTCTCCTCTCCCCAGCCCTCTCCCGCAAAGGGAGAGGGAATCAGCGCCCAGATTCCAAGCGCCCGTGACATCGGTGGCCTGCCTTCCCTGCATTGATTGCAGTGCTCCCCTTGGGTTGTCCTGCGCGATGGGGGAGAATCACCGCCTCACTCAAGTCCCGGCCATGTACATGCCCAAGAAGATCCAGGCGCGCAAATCCTCCATCCACGGCAACGGCGTCTTCGCTGTGGCGGATATCAAGAAGGGCGAGCGCGTCATTGAATACAAGGGCAAGCGCCGTACCCATGCCGAAGTGGATGCAGATGACGCGGGCGACGTAGAGACCGGCCACACCTTTCTGTTCACCTTGAACGACGACTACGTCATCGATGCCAACTACAAGGGCAATGACGCACGCTGGATCAACCACAGCTGCGATCCGAACTGCGAGGCGATGATCGAAGAGGCAGAAGGCGACGACCGCACCGCCGACAAGGTGTTCATCGAAGCGGTGCGCGACATCAAGCCGGGCGAAGAGTTGACCTACAACTACGGCATCACCCTGGCCGAACGTCACACCCCGCGCCTGAAGAAGATCTGGGAATGCCGCTGCGGTTCGCCCAAGTGCACCGGCACCATGCTGCAGCCAAAGCGCTGAGTCCTGGCTGCGCAGCCTGCTTTCGGCTTTTGTAGGAGCGGCGTAAGCCGCGAAGCCACTGCGAATGCAGATGTTCCGTTTTGCAGGAGCGGCGTAAGCCGCGAAGCCATTGCCAGCTCAGAGGCCATCAATATGCTGTTGTGTGGCCCTACGGGGAATACGCTGCTTCCAAGCTGATGCACCGTCAGCTTCGCGGCTTACGCCGCTCCTACAAACAAAGCTGAAAGAGGCCGCAATCGCGGCCTCTTTGCTTTCCAGCAACAGTGCCGCTCAGTTCCCCAGCAACCCCTGCGGCACGAAGCTGCCCAGGTTCTGGTTGAAGTCCACCGCGATGCGGCCGTTCTGGATGCCGACCGATTTCACCTGCAGCACGCCCATCACCTTGGCGATGGCCGGGTCGATCTTGTAGATCGGCTCGCGGCGGGCGTAGTCGGCCAGCCAGCTGTTCAGCAGGCTGCGGGTACTGGAATCCAGTTCACCACCGCCAGCCGTGCTGGGGCGGAAACCATCGACCGTGGGCTGGTCCAGGTGGAAGCCCTGGGTCTGTGCGTCGTAGCGCAGGCCACTGCTGATCTGCACATCACCCACCGGCATCGACGAGCCGCCCGCGGCCATGGCCAGGTTGAAACCCAGGTCCAGGCGGCTGCCTTGCGGCAGGGTCAGGTGCGGCTGGCTGACAGTCAGTGCCAGCAGCCCGCCCAGTGCCTTCTGCGTGCGCGGGAAGCTGCCATCCAGGTATTGCTGCACATCGGCTGCACCCACGGTCAATTGCTTACCATTGATCTGCGGTGCGGCATGGGCACTGCCAGCGAGCGCAATCAAGGCAATGCTGGGGAGAAGCAGGGAACGCAGTTTCATCGGGCGCACTCGGTAGTTGCAGCAGGGTGGAATAAGAAGATAACCCTATCGGGTGAACGGCCAATTAGCGCGCTCAATTCAATTCTGGTTGCAGCGAGGCCGAGGTGATTTCCCAGCCATCGCCTTCAATGCGCGGCCGTACCCGGTACCAGCCCTTGAAGCGCTGGTTGCCGGCCTCGCTACCCAGGCGGATATCCACGGGGATCTCCAGGGCCTGCGGTGGCGACTCGCGGTCCAGCGCGATTGCCTTGCCGTTGTGTACGCGCAGGCTGGTCATCGCAGGCAGCACCGCGCGCAAGCCGGCGTCGTCAGGCTGTGGCGAAGGTCGGCCGCCGGCCCAGAATGCATCTGCCTGGCCATTGTTCTCGAACAGTGCCTGCAGATAGGCATGTATCACCGGCGCGGCGACGGTTCCGCGTTTGCCGGCGGCCTCAGCGCGCTGCGCCTGGCTGTCTGCCGGTTCTGTGTGTGCCGGTAGTTCGGCTGGCACTGCTGCGGTGGCTGGGGCCGGCGCTGCGGGCGCAACCTGCGCAGCATCCGGGCTGCGTTGGCATGAACAACCGGCAAGCAGGGTGGTGGCGATCAACAGTGGGACAGCGCGCATCGGCGGCTCCTGGGTGTTGTCGCCAGTCTACGGGGCTGGCCATCGGCCCGGCCAGCTGCTTATTCGCTAGGGGCCTGCAGCAGCTGCAGCTTGTGCAGCAGCTGGTCCAGTTCCGGCTGCAGCGCACTCAACAGGCTGCCCGGCTTGCCGGCCGATTCGGCCAGGGTTTCCAACAGGCCGGTGGCGACCACGATGCCGGCATCCTCATTGCAGGACAGCCGACGTTGGCCCTGGGCGGATTCCAGCTGGTGCATCCAGTTGTACTGGCTGCGTTGTTCGAACTCGATCGAGCAACGGCCGGTGCACTGCTGGCCGTCGGTCTCGATCGGAGTGACGGAGATGCGGTAGCGATGCTTGCTGATGGACATGGTGGAGGAGGATGGGAAGCGGGGGAGTGGCCACCATAGGCCGCTGCTGGCACAGGTACGAGGGTTTGGACCATGACGCTGTGTTCCAGTGTTTCCCCCATGCCACAGGCGGAACGCTGCGAGCCATGGGAACGTTTTCTGCGCCGCGGCGGCCCCAAAAAAAACGGGACGGCTGAGCCGTCCCGTTTCTTCGCCAAGGGGCGCGCTGATTACAGCGCAGCGTCCTTGAGCTTCTTGAGCGGACGCACCTTGAGCTTGGTGGTGGCCGGCTTTGCAGCAAACCACTGCTCTTCCTTGGTGAACGGGTTGATGCCCTTGCGCTTCGGCTTGGCCGCAACGCTCACGGTGGAGATCTTCAGCAGGCCGGGCAGGGTGAAGGAGCCAGCGCCCTTCTTGTTGACCGAGGCAGCGACGGCGCCTTCCAGGGCGGCGAACACAGCGCGCACGTCCTTGGCAGCGACCGAGGTGGCTTCAGAGATGTGGGCAACCAGACCGGACTTGGTCAGTGCTTCCTTGATCGGCTTCGGTGCGGCCGGCTTGGCGGCAGCCTTGGTTGCAGCCTTAGTTGCTACTTTCTTCACTGCCTTCTTCGGGGCAGCCTTTTTAGCGGTCTTTGCCATGATTTCCTGTTCCGTGAACGGTTGGTTGTTGGTCGTGCCGACCCCGTCGGCAAGCGAAATGTAGGGCATGAATTGCGTGACGCCAATAGGTAATCGAAGAAAAAGCCCATAAAAATTGCTTCCGGGCGTATTTGGACAACAAATCGGTGCCGGAAGTGGTGCAAAAGCAGGGTTGAGCTGTGATCGCTGGCGCTGTCGCCCCGCCTCGACGGGCACGCCTTCGGGTTGGCCGGTGGTGCCGCACAAGCTGCTAACGGGAGCTGGTTTAGGCTGGTTGCGTCATCCACCACGAGGAGTTCGACCATGGGTATTTCGCGTCACGCTACCGCACACTGGGAAGGCGATCTGAAAACCGGGCAAGGCCGTTTGAGCACGCCGCAGAGCGGTTTGATGGAGAACACCCGCTACGCCTTCAGCAGCCGCTTCGGCGATGAGAAGGGCACCAACCCCGAGGAGCTGATCGCCGCAGCACATGCGGGCTGCTTCACCATGGCGCTGTCGGCCAAGCTCAGTGAAGCAGGCTTCCCGCCGACCTCGCTGGACACCCGCGCCGATGTCGACCTGTCGATGGAAGGGGGCCCGCAGCTGTCGCAGATCCGGCTCAAGGTAAAGGCGGTGGTGCCAGGCCTGGATGAGACGCGGTTCCGCGCGATTGCCGATGACGCCAAGCAGAACTGCCCGGTGTCCAAGGCCTTGAGCGCGGTGCCAGTCAGCCTGGATACCGAGTTTTCGGCCTGATCTGTTCGGCCTGATCTGGTATTGGCCCGGCGGGCGTGCAACGCTGGCCGGGCCGATTCAGGGTCGTTTCACCCGACGCACCTGAGCATCTGTCATCCCAACCCGGTGGTTACTGCCATGTGTCGATCGTTTGCTGTTGCCGCTGTCCTGCTAGCCGGTGGTCTGGGCGCATTCAATGCGTCCGCGCAGCGTTATGACGACGGCCAGTACCGTCCCAACGGCTCTTACGATGACGGCCAGTACCGGCCCGATCGCTACGACGACGGTCAGTACCGCCCGGGTCAGGCCAATGGCAGCGACCCGGTCTATGACTATGCGCGGGTGGTCAGGGTCGATCCGGTCATCGTCGGAGGCGGGCAGGGCAGCAACCAGCGCTGCTACGAGCGCAACGATGGCGGTTATATCAATGGAAACAATGGCTATCAGGCCGGTGGCTATGGCAACAACGGCTATGGCAGCAACACCTACCGCAACGATGGTTACTACGACCGTGGCCAGGACAACGGCCAGTACCGGCAGGGCAACGAGACCGGCCGCCAGTTGGCAACGGTGATCGGCGGCATTGCCGGCGCGGTGCTGGGCAGCCGCATCGGAGGTGGCGATGGCCGCTACCTGGGCACTGCGGTCGGCACCATCGCTGGCGGCGCTGCTGGCCGCGCGATCTACGAGGCCAGCAACCGGCCCAATTACCAGCGCGGTGACGTACGCGTCTGCGAGCCCAGCGGCTATGGCAGCGAAAGCGAGCGCGTGGATGGCTACGATGTCACCTACGAATACGCCGGCCGCCAATACCGCACCCATCGCGACTATCACCCGGGCGAACAGATCCGCGTACGCGTCGACGTAAGCGCCGACTGAGCACGGCGGGCGTTTCTGCCCGGATGAGGCGCAGAGCACGGTTTGTCAGCGCCGGTGGATGACGGCATAGTCCACGCATTCCGTTCTGGAGGTGCGTGATGCGTCGTATTGCCTGTGTAGCTCTGTTGCTCCCCTGTCTGCATGCGCTCCCGGCCCAGGCCGAGGTCAAGCTGCTGGTGGCCGATACCATCCGCACCGGTGATGCTGCCCAGCCTGTGGCTGGCGCAATGGCCTGGGACAGCGACACCGGCCGCGTGCTGCAGGTGGGCAGCGCCGAGGCACTGCGCAAGGCCTACCCGAAGGCAGCAGCGCTGGAGCTGGGCGACGCCACGGTGGTGCCGGGCCTGATCGATGCCCACGCGCACATCATCGGCCTGGGCAATACCTTGATGCAGGCCGACCTGAGCGGTGCACGCAACCGCGGCGAGGTAGTGGAGCGGCTCAAGGCGTTCGAGAAAACCCTGGCGCCCGGTGAGTGGCTGCTGGGCCGCGGCTGGGACCAGAACCGCTGGGACAACACCGATTTCCCAACCACCGCCGATCTGGATGCGGCCTTCCCGCAACGCCCGCTCTATCTGGAGCGCATCGATGGCCACGCCGGTTGGGTCAACAGCGCCGCCATCCGCATTGCCGAGAAGGCTGGCAAATCCCTTTCCGGCGATTGGCAGCCGGAAGGTGGGCGTATCCTTCGCGATGCCGCTGGCAAGCCCAGCGGTGTGCTGGTCGACGGCGCAGCATCACTGGTCTACGCACAGATCCCGGCATTGGACGATGCCTCGCGCGAGAAGCGCCTGCAGGCTGCATTGCAGGCGGCGGTCAGCAATGGCCTGACCGGCGTGCATGACATGGGCGTGTCGCGCGAGGACCTGACGCTGATGAAGCGCCTGGCCGACCAGGGCAAGTTGCCGCTGCGCATCGACGCCTATGCCGACGGCAACAATGAAGCGCTGGAAGACCTGTGCAAGGCCGGCCTGTACGCCCACCCGGGTGGGCGGTTGCAGATGCGCGGGGTCAAACTGTACATGGATGGCGCCCTGGGCAGCCGTGGCGCGGCGCTGCTTACCGCCTACAGCGATGATCCGCACAACCATGGCCTGCTGATGACCTCGCCGGAAGAGTTCGAAGTGGCGGTGCGCAAGGCGGACGGCTGCAAGGTGCAGGTTGCTACCCACGCCATCGGCGATCGCGGCAACCGCATCGTGCTGGATACCTACGAGAAAGTCCTGGGTGCGCACAAGGGTGATGACCACCGCTGGCGCGTGGAGCACTCACAGGTGGTAGCGCTGGATGACATCCCGCGCTTCGCCAAGCTGGGGGTGATCGCCTCGATGCAGCCGACCCATGCGACCTCGGACATGGGCTGGGCCGAGCAGCGGGTTGGGCCGGAACGCATTCTGGGTGCCTATGCCTGGCAGCGTTTCCTGCACAGCGGCGCACGGCTGGCCTTGGGTTCCGACTTCCCGGTGGAGCAGGTCGACCCGCGCCTGGGTCTGTACGCGGCGGTGACCCGCCAGGATCGCGATGGCCAGCCGCCAGGTGGCTGGCAGCCGGAGCAGCGCCTGAGTGCTGCCGAAGCCCTGCGCGGCTTCACCAGCGACGCGGCCTGGGCTGGCCATGACGAAGCGCAGGTCGGCAAATTGCAGCGCGGCCTGCGTGCCGACTTCGTGGTGTTGGATCGAGACCCGCTGAAAGTCGCCGCCGACCAGCTCGATGACCTGAAGGTGCTGTCGACCTGGGTGGACGGTGAGCCGGTTTACAAAGCGGCTACGCCGGAGGGTTGAAGCCCTTGCGATTGCAATGGTGCCGTCCACTTGAACGTTGAGTGACCCGGAAACTGATGCCAAGCCCTTGGCATCGGTTTTTCTTTGTGGGAGCGGCATCAGCCGCGAAGCTCGTGATCCATCCGATTGCAGGCATGTTCGTAGCTTCGTTGCTGCCAGCTTCGCGGCTGACGCCGCTCCCACAAAATCCCCGCCGCCGGAAGACTGACAGAAGCCGCGTTTTCCGGTTTCGGCCCGCGAAGTACCTGACGCGCTGGCCTGCCGCTTCGTTGTAGGAGCGGCGTCAGCCGCGAAGCTCGCGATTCGTCCGATCAAGGGGCTGTAGGGGATTTCAGCGCTGCCAGCTGCGCGGGGGGAGCCGCGCCACAAAAAAAACCCCCCCCCGAACGCGGC
>NZ_JBRRBO010000074.1:0-8964 GCF_056756175.1 Stenotrophomonas sp. STEN240
GGCATCAATGAAGTCGCGGCTCTATCGGCGACCTGATCGATCATCAGCTTCGCGGCTGACGCCGCTCCTACAAAAACCAAACAACCGCCAACTTATCTGGCCGGTTCCACATACTTGGCGAACACCGCGTCGATCTTGCCGGTGTCCAGCGCCGCGCCGCCCTGGATCTCCTCGGCCTGCTGGAACAGCGGCATGATCATCGCCATGCCATCAAGCTTGGTCTTCAGGTGCACGCCCGGCGCCTTGCCAAGGAAGCCATCCCAACGCTGGCGCACCTGCGCCCAGAACGGTGCGGTGGCAGCCCAGTAAGCGCGCGCCGGGGTGAAATCCACTTCCGTGGTCTTGATGTAGTCGTTGAAACCGAACTCGCGCGCAATCTCCACCTGGCTGCCATCGGCATTGCGCTGCACCTTGGTGTTGAACTGCTCGTGGGTCCAACCGTTCGGGGTGAGCGTGTGCTGGTTCACCACCGCCAGCGCGTTGTAGTCGCTGCGCTTGGTGTACTCGCGGCGCGGCAACGGGCGCCAGCTCAGGTCGCTGGTCCAGGTCGGCACATTGTTGTTGTAGCTCCAACGGCCGGTACCGCAGTAACGCGGCGCATCGCTGACTTCGTAGACGCACTGCGTCCAGGCGCCTGCGTTCAACGATGCCGGAATGGCGCGCACCGTCCAGGTCTGGTCGGCAGTGAATTCAAAGCGCTGCGGTGCTTCGTAGACCCAATCCTGGCGCCAATGCTTGGTGACGTGGCCGCTCTTGGTATCCACCAGCAGGTGCTGCAGCACGATGCGGCGCGGGGTGTCTTCAACCACGATGACCACTTCATCACCGCCGCTGCGCATCGCCGCCGCACGCTCGTAGCCGGGCTTGAGCAGCACGGTCTCGTCGAAGGCGAAATCCACCGTGTACTCGCCTTGCATCTTCAGGATGCTGTCGTGGTCACGGGCGATGTCGGCAGGTGCGGCGCTGGCGACGGTGCTGACCAAAAACAGCAGCGGCAGGCTGGCGTAGAGCAGCTTCATGGGTGTTCCTTATGTCGATGAAAGGGATGGCCATCCATGGCCACGATGCGATCCTTCGCCGGCTCCTGGAGGAACCGCTAACGTTGCTGCTTACCAGGACACCGAAACGCTGGCCGAAACCGTGCGGCCCGGGTTGCTATAGCGATCGATCACGCTGCTGTTGGCCGCCAACGTGGAGGTGATGCTGGACCAGTCGATGTAATTGCGGTCAGCCAGGTTGAACACGCCGACATTGAACCTGGCACCCGGCGCAAACTGCCAATGCGCCATCAGATCCAGTGCGCCATAACCGGCCGGACGATAGGCGCTGGCAGCGGCGACCCGGTCCTTGCGACGGGCAAAGGTGCCGGCCAGCTCCACACCCCAGTCATCGCGGTCATACATCAGACCGACGGTGCCGCGCAGCGGGTCCACCGAATCCAGCGGCACATCCTCGGTACGGTTCTGCCCATGCGCCCAAGCCACTGCGCCACGCAGGCCCCAACCCTCCAAGGCATCGCTGAGCTGGCCGAAATCAACACCGGCCTTCAACTCGGCGCCGTAGATGCGCGCATCGGCGATGTTCTGCGACTGGAACACCATCAGCCCCTGCGCGTTGACGCCCACATAGCGCTGCGATTCGATGAAATCGCGATAGTCGTTCCAGTAGCCACCGACACTCATGTAAGCCAACGGGCTGACGTAGCGCACACCCAGCTCCAGGCCGTTGCTGGTTTCCGGCTTCAGGTCCGGGTTCGGGATGGCGGTGTAGCCGAACATCAGGTTGGTGAAACCCAGATTGACGTCGTTGTACGGCGGCGAACGGAAGCCGTGCGCGTAACCGGCAAACAGCGACCATTGCTCATCGAAGCGCCACACCATGCCCAGCTTGGGCGAGACGCTGGTCTTGGTCAGCGAGGCCACGGCCATGTCCGGGTTGTCTTCGCGGAAGATGCTGTCCAGCTCGGGCTTGAGCCGGTAATGGTCCACGCGCAGGCCCGGCACCAGCGACAGGCGGCCATCGGCCAGGCGCATTTCGTCCTGCACGTACAGGCCGAGCTCGGTGGTCTTGCTGATCGGGAAATCGCGCACCGGGAAATTGTCCGGCGAGATGTTGGAACTGATGTTGCCGTTGGCCAGCACCTGGTAGCCATCGCGCTTCTGGCGGATGTCGGTCAGTGCACCGTCGAAGCCCCAGGTCAGCGCGTGTTCGACGCTGCCCGACTGCAGGCGCTTGTTGAACTGCAGCTGCGCACCGTTGACCCGCTGATCGAAATGGAAGCCACGATGGCGGCGGCTGCCGTTGGTGCGGCCTTCGTTGGTGATCTGGGTGGTTTCGCTGTTCTGGCTGTAGATCTGCCAGTTCAGGCTGTCAGCAAATGCAGCATCCAGCGCATCCATTTCATGGGCGAAGGACAGCCGCGTACGGCTCTGCGTGTCATGCGCGGTCATGTCGGTGGTGGTTCGCGAGGCCGCAACCGGGTGCTTGTCGTTGACCGAGGAGAACACGTCGGTATCAGTTGTGTCCTCGTTGCCTTCCACGGTCAGACGGAAGCGCTGGCTTTCGTCCACGGCATAGACCAGCTTGGCCAGCACGCTGCGCCCATCGCGTTCCTGCGGATTGGGCGCGGTGCGGGTGTAGTCCTGCGTACGCACATCACCCTTGTTGACGGTCTCCTGACCCTGGTGATGATTGACGTTGACCATGCCACTCCAGTGCTCACCGCCAAAGGCCGTGGTCACGCTGCCCAGCAGCCCTTTCCAGTCACCGTCGTAACCGAATTTCAGGCCGACATAGCTGTCTTTGCCGTCTTTCAGATAATCCGCCGGGTCCTTGGTGACGAAGGCCACCACACCGCCCAATGCATCGGAGCCGTACAAGGAACTGGCCGGGCCGCGCACGATCTCCACCCGCTTGAGCGTTTCCAGATCGGTGAAGTTGCGGTTGCTGTTGGCGAAGCTGCCGATGTTGAAGCTCTTCGGCATGGCGATACCGTCGGTCTGGATCAGCACGCGGTTGGCATCCAGGCCACGGATGCGGAAGCCGCCCAATCCAAAGCGGGTGGCACTGCGGGTGACCGACACGCCCGGTTCGTAACGCACCAGGTCGGCGATGTCGTTGGCCAACTGCTTGTCCAGCTGCTCGCGATCGATCACATCGACGGTGGCGGCGACATCGCCGAGCGCCCGCTCGGTGCGGGTGGCGGTGACCTGGACGCGATCAAATTCCTGCGCGACGGCGGGAGCGGCATTTTCCGCATGCGCGGGTGACAGCACCGCCCACAGGGCAGCGCTCAAGACAGTTGGACGGATCATGGAAGCCTGGAATCATCGGGTGAACAAAGCCCCTGGCAGGCAGCCGGGCCACAAGGGCGACCCGGCTGTAGCCAAGGGGGGAGAGAGCTTTGCGATTCAGGCGGGCGTGGCGCGAGGACGCGCCGGCTGGCAGCGATGCAGCCGCGAACGCGGGCTGCTGCTTACTTGGTAAGGATCAGCTTGTCGTTGCTGGTATGGCGCAGGCGATAGAACTTGTCGCCGTGCTGGATGACGATTTCGCGCTGCCCCTTGAGCAAGGCACCGCTATCGACAACACCGTCGGCCGGCAACAACTGGACCGGGCGCTGCGGCAGGTGGAGGGTACGCGGGCGAAGCAGAACGGGTTGAGCCGACATCATCGTGATTCCGTGCTGGGGACGGAGTAGATGATAATGATTCTCAACAACGATGCAAGAACTATTTGCAACAACTGCGCAATCTTCCCTGAAGCCGGCCATTCGCTCCACCGGTAGTGCCGAGCCATGCTCGGCAGAGGCCTTACCGACATAGCGTCACGGCGACGAACGCGGTGAAACAGGCAGCACTGCAATCACCGGCATGACCGCAACCGGGCGGATCCGTGGCTTCGCGGCTGACGCCGCTCCTACAAAAGCCTGGCCCGCTGTAGTGCCGAGCCATGCTCGGCAGGGGCGTTACGAGCCCACCATCAACACTGTCGGCGCGGCGTACGCCGCGAAGCTGGCAACACCTGGCTCACGCACCTACCCGCGACCTGATTGATCCATGGCTTCGCGGCTTACGCCGCTCCCACAAAGACCGCTCGAATTCCTGGCAACGCGCTGCCGAGCATGGCTCGGCACTACCGCTTCGCAATCAGGCGAAAATCGCCTCGATCTGCTGCCAGGTGCCCTCTTCCACCCGTGCCAGCACGTCCAGCGCGCGCAGGTTCTCTTCCAGCTGCGACACCCGGCTTGCGCCCAGGATCACGCTGGATACCTGCGGGTTGCGCAGGCACCAGGCAATGGCCAGCTGCGCCGGCGATTCGCCCAACTCGGCCGCCAATGCGCTGAAACGACGCACCTTGCCCAGCCGATCATCGGCCGGCTCGCCCAGCACCGACGCCTGCAGCCAGCCCAGCGAGGACTGGCCCAGGCGCGAATCGTCGGCGATGCCGTCGTTGTACTTGCCGGTCAAAAGACCCGAAGCCAGCGGTGACCAGATGGTGGTGCCCAAGCCGGCATCGGCGTACAGCGGCGCGTACTCCTGCTCCACACGCGTGCGGTGCAGCAGGTTGTACTGCGGCTGCTCCATGCTCGGCGCATACAGATGGTTGGCGCGGGCAAACGCCACCGCCTCAGCGATCTGCGCGCCTGACCACTCCGAGGTGCCCCAATACAGCACCTTGCCCTGGCGGACCAGCGTATCCATGGCCAGCACGGTTTCGCTGATCGGCGTCTCCGCATCCGGGCGGTGGCAGTAGTACAGATCCAGATAGTCCACCCGCAGGCGCTTGAGCGCGGCGTGGCAGGCATCGGTGACATGCTTGCGCGACAGCCCGCGCTGGGTCGGCGCAGGCTCCTCGGCCGAGCCGAAGAACACCTTGGAGGACACGCAATAGCCGTCGCGCGGCAGGCGCAGGTCGGCAATCACGTCGCCCATCACCTCTTCGGCGCGGCCTTTGGCATAGCCCTCGGCGTTGTCGAAGAAGTTGACCCCGTTGTCCCAGGCCGCAGCAATCAGGTTGCGCGACTCGTCCCGCCCGATCTGGCTGCCAAAGGTCACCCAGGCACCAAACGACAAGGTGGACAGCTGCAGGCCGGACGACCCGAGACGACGGTATTGCATGGCTGGCTCCAACATAGGACCCTGCGCGCCATTCGCGCAGATTGGCCGCCAGTGTAACCCTGACTGCGCATCGGGCCGCCCCGTGGACCTTGCCGATACCGGCGCATTCGCCGTAATTGCAGGCTCATGCCATGTATATTCTTGCCCGGCATCAGCCGCTGCTCTAGGCTTGCGTCTTTTGCGGGCACGCCCGGGGATTACTCATGTTCGAAGGTTTGGGCAGAATCGGCTTCGGCCTGTTCGGCCTGGCGGTGCTTTTGGGCATCACCTGGCTGTTCTCCAACAACAAGAAAGCCGTTGACTGGAAGCTGGTTGCCACCGGCATCACCCTGCAGATCGCGTTTGCGGCGCTGGTGCTGCTGGTCCCGGGTGGCCGCGACGTGTTCGACTGGCTGGGCAAGGGCTTCGTCAAGATTCTGAGCTTCGTCAATGAAGGTTCCAACTTCATTTTCGGCAGCCTGATGGACATCCCCAAATACGGCTTCATCTTCGCCTTCCAGGTGCTGCCGACCATCATCTTCTTCTCGGCGCTGATGGGCGTGATGTACCACCTGGGCGTGATGCAGGCCATCGTGCGGGTCATGGCTGCGGCCATCACCAAGGTGATGCGTGTGTCCGGTGCTGAAACCACCAGCGTCTGTGCCAGCGTCTTCATCGGCCAGACCGAGGCGCCGCTGACCGTGCGCCCGTATATCTCCAAGATGACCCAGTCCGAGCTGATCACGATGATGATCGGCGGCATGGCGCATATCGCTGGCGGCGTATTGGCCGCTTACGTCGGCATGCTCGGCGGTGGTGATCCTGCCTCGCAGGCCTTCTATGCCAAGCATCTGCTGGCCGCCTCGATCATGGCCGCACCGGCCACGCTGGTGGTCGCCAAGCTGCTGGTGCCGGAAACCGGCACTCCGCTGACGCGCGGCACGGTCAAGATGGAAGTGGAAAAGACCTCCTCCAACATCATCGACGCAGCCGCTGGTGGCGCCGCTGACGGCCTGCGCCTTGCGCTGAACATCGGCGCCATGCTGCTGGCCTTCATCGCCCTGATCGCCCTGCTCAATGCGCCACTGACCTGGATCGGTGACATCACCGGCCTGGCTGCCGCCATCGGCAAGCCGACCAACCTGGCCACCATCTTCGGCTACGTGCTGGCCCCGATCGCCTGGGTGATCGGCACGCCGTGGGCTGACGCCACCACCGTCGGTTCGCTGATTGGCCAGAAGGTCGTGATCAACGAATTTGTCGCTTACATGGACCTGTCGGAGATCATCAAGGGCAACGTCCCGGGCGTCAGCCTGAGTGAAGAAGGCCGCCTGATCGCCACCTACGCGCTGTGCGGTTTCGCCAACTTCAGCTCCATCGCCATCCAGATCGGCGGCATCGGCGGGCTCGCCCCTGACCGTCGCCAGGATCTGGCAAAGTTCGGCCTGCGTGCAGTCCTGGGCGGCACCATTGCCACCTTGATGACCGCCACCATCGCCGGTGTGCTGACCCATTTCAGTTGATCCACGCTGTAGAACCACTCCTGTTGATTCAATTCGGCGCGTTCATCGCCGTTACTGCTTCATCGCCACCTTAGAGACGTAGATTCCATGAGTTCTGTTGTCGTTGCTGGTTCCTTCAATGTCGATCACGTCTGGCGCTGCGACGCCCTGCCCGCACCGGGAGCGACCATTGCTGGCCGTTACAGCACCGGCCCCGGTGGCAAGGGCTTCAACCAGGCCGTCGCCGCACAGCGCGCCGGCGCGCAGACCAGTTTTGTCTGCGCGCTGGGCTCTGACGCCGGCGGCGACCTCGCCCGCCAGCTGGCCAGTACCGATGGCATCGCCCTGGTAGCCGAAGCCAGCGACGAACCCACCGGCACCGCCGGCATCTACGTCGATGGCCGCGGCCGCAACTCGATCGTGATCGGCGCCGGCGCCAATGCCTCGCTGAGCACCGATTTCGTGGCCGCCAACGCTGCGCTGATCAGCGGCGCCAAGGTGCTGCTGGCACAGTTGGAATCGCCGGTGGAAACCATCGAAGCAGCGCTGGCGCAGGCCCGCGAGGCGGGTGTGCTGACCATGCTCAACGCGGCCCCTGCCAATGCACCGTCCACCATCAGCCTGCTCAAGCTGGCCGATGTGCTGACCCCGAACGAAACCGAGTTTGCCGCCCTGCTGGGCCGTCATGTCGGCGAGCGCATCGAGGCCGACGACGTGGCAACGCTGGATGGCGCCAGCCTGCACGCGCTCTGCCGCAAGCTGTCCGGCAACACCGTGGTGGTGACCTTGGGCGCGGTCGGCGTGTTTGTCTCGCACGATGAAGACAAGCTGCGCAGCGACAGCCAGCCGTATTACCGGGTGGCAGCCGAGTCGGTGCAGGTGGTGGATACCACCGGCGCCGGCGATGCCTTCAACGGCGCCCTCGCCGCCTCGCTGGCGCAGGCACCGGAGGCTTCGTTCATCAAGCACGTACGCTTCGCCAACCAGTACGCCGCCCGCTCCACCGAGAGCGAAGGCGCCGCCTTGTCGATGCCGAAGATGACCCCGGCCGACGTCTGAGCTGTACTCCCTCCCTTGCGCAGCAGGGGAGGGTTGGGGAGGGGTAGCCTTTTAGGCCCTCCAAGCATTGCCAGCTTCGCAGCTTTGCCCCCTCCCTTGCGCAGCAGGGGAGGGTTGGGGAGGGGTAAGCTCTACGGCCTCTTGAGCATTGCCAGCTTCGCGGCTGACGCCGCTCCTACAGCCGGGGTTCCAGCCAGCGCCTTACAATACCGTCCATGCAGATCGGCCCCTACACCATTGCACCCAACGTGGTGCTCGCGCCCATGGCCGGCGTCACCGACAAGCCATTCCGTCAGCTGTGCAAACGGCTGGGCGCGGGTTTGGCCGCCTCGGAAATGACCATCAGCGACCCGCGCTTCTGGAATACCCGCAAATCCCTCCATCGCATGGACCATGCCGGCGAGCCGGCACCGATCAGCGTGCAGATTGCAGGGACCGAACCGCAGCAGCTGGCCGAGGCCGCGCGCTACAACGTCGACAACGGCGCGCAGATCATCGACATCAACATGGGTTGCCCGGCCAAGAAGGTGTGCAACGCCTGGGCCGGCTCGGCGTTGATGCGCGATGAAGCCTTGGTGGCACGCATTCTTGAAGCGGTGGTCAATGCCGTCGATGTGCCGGTCACGCTGAAGATCCGTACCGGCTGGTGCGCCGATGTGCGCAATGCGCCCAGCATCGCCCGCATCGCCGAGGACAGCGGCATCGCCGCGCTGGCCATCCACGGCCGCACCCGCGACCAGCACTACACCGGCGTGGCCGAATACGAGACCATCGCCGCGATCAAGGCGATGCTGAAGATTCCGGTATTGGCCAACGGCGATGTGGATTCCCCGCGCAAGGCCGAACAGGTCCTCAAGCTCACCGGCGCCGACGCAGTGATGGTTGGCCGTGCAGCACAGGGCCGGCCGTGGATCTTCCGCGAGATCGCCCATTACCTGGCCACCGGCGAGGAACTGCCACCGCCTTCGGTGGAGGAAGTGCGCGACATCCTGCTCGGCCATCTCAATGACCTGCACGCCTTCTACGGCGAACCGCAGGGCGTGCGCATCGCCCGCAAACACCTGGGCTGGTATGCAAAGGACAGGCCCGAGAACGCCGCCTTCCGCGTAGTGGTCAATGCAGCGGAAAGCGCAGACGCGCAGATACGCCTGACCCGCGACTATTTCGATGCGCTGATAGCCGGTGAAAGCGCAGGCATGCAACAAACAGCCTGACACCACCTGTAGAGCCGAGCCATGCTCGGCTGGGGCGTTACCAGCAACGTTTGGATTTATGCATGAAGCCTCTGCCGAGCATGGCTCGGC
>NZ_JBRRBO010000075.1:0-8579 GCF_056756175.1 Stenotrophomonas sp. STEN240
GGCCTTCCCGGGGCGGGCCGTCCCTCGCCGCCCCCCCCACTACATGATCACGAACGCTGGCTGCAATCCGGAAAATAAAAACGGGGGCCTTTCGGCCCCCGCTGCATTAAACCCGGAATGGCCGGATCAGAAGCTGGCGCGAACACCGACCGAGTACTGGGCGAAGTCACCCATCCACTGGCCTTCAGCAACCACGCCCCAGGTCTTGTTGAACTTGACCTGGCCGCCCAGCACGCCGACGAACTCGGTGTCCATGTCGCTGCCATCAAGGGCGCCGCCCTTGATCCACGCCTCGGTACGTGCCGACGGCTTGCCGCGCAGGCCGACGGTCACGCGACCGGCGTTGACGTGGCTCTTGTAGGTGCCGTTGTCTTCGCCAGCACCGCTCAGCTTTTCGTCAAGGCTCAGGCGCAACCAGGCGATGTCGGCGGTGAAGTCGACGCGCTCGCTCATGTTCATGTGGTAACCGGCGCCCAGCTCCGGCTGGCCCAGCTTGACCTTCGAGCGTACGCCGTTGCCCCAGTTGATCGACTTGCGGACCTGCGAGTAACCGGCGAACAGGTTGACCTTGTCGGCGATATCAAACGAACCGCGCAGGTAGGCGCCGTCCAGGTTCGGGTCATCGAGGTCGTTGCTGTTGATCTGGACCTGGGTCCAGCCGGCTTCGGCGTAGGTGTAGCTGAGCTCGTCAGCGGAGGCGACAACAGGTGCGGCTGCCAGCATGGCGGCCAGAATCAGGGTCTTGCGCATGGAATCCTCTTGGATGTGATGTCCGTGTCAACCGACCCCTTGCGGGCCGGAACCGTAACGTCTTGTGACGGTGCGCGGATTCTAACGAAAAATTCACATGTGACAAGTGGTGTGAAGATGCCGACTGCATAGTCACGGACCCGTTCGGATATAGGACTTTTGCGCGGTATGGCGTTATTTCTCGGAACTTTATCGTCCAATTGACTGAATTCCGAATTTTTGCCGCGTGCTCGACGATGGCGGAGCAGGGCGATACTTCCAGAGCAATCCCATTAATTTGGCTGCAGGTTCTGCTCCAGTAGCGTCCCTTTTCAGGGTAGGTAACGTGGGTTGTTGCAGGTAACCCTTTGGCTACCTGCATGTAACCTCAGGCGCCGTGGCACCTCAGCCAGGCGCGGCAGCAGTACGTGCGGAGCTCCATGCCGCAAAGTCCTGGCGGCGAAAACGGCCGCTCCGCCGCCCCGTTCCACCGATGGGAAGCACTTGTTCAGCCGGGCCCGGGTCTTGCTGGGACCAGCGCTGCTACAATCGCTGGGCCGGTTCGCCGGCACTCACAAACGTCTTCAGGGCGGGGTGCAACTCCCCACCGGCGGTAGGTGCAACGCTCCCGATGGGGTCGCTGCATAAGCCCGCGAGCGCTCCAGCAAGGCCCGCACAGCAGTGCGGTTACCGGTCGGAGGTCAGCAGATCCGGTCAGATGCCGGAGCCGACGGTCATAGTCCGGATGAAAGAAGACGGTGTTTCGGTCCCCTTGCAGGGGCCGTGCGCCTGTTTGCCTTGCGGCGTTTTTCGCTCACTGTATTGCGGAGAACGTTAGTGTTTACTGGAATCATCGAAGGCGTCGGCCGTCTGGCCGCACGCGAACCCATCGGCGGCGATGTCCGCTTCACCTTCGCCGTCGGCAGCCTGCCTTTCGAGCAGGTGCAGATGGGCGAGAGCATCGCCGTCAACGGCGTCTGCCTGACCGTCATCGAGTTCGACGGCAGCAGTTTCAAGGCCGATGCCTCCACCGAAACCCTGGATCTGACCACGCTCGGCGGCCTGGCCGAGGGCGCGGTGATCAATCTCGAACGCGCCATGCGCCCGACCGACCGCCTCGGTGGCCATCTGGTCAGCGGTCATGTCGATGGCCTGGGCAAGGTGCTGTCCATCCACGAGGATGCGCGCGCGCTGCGCTGGCGCTTTGCTGCACCCAAGCCGCTGCTCAAGTACATCGCCAAGAAAGGCTCGATCTGCGTGGATGGCGTCAGCCTCACCGTCAACGAAGCCGATGACGAAGGCTTTGAAGTCGCGCTGATCCCGCACACCGTCGCCAATACCGCCTTCTCCACCACTGGCGTGGGCAGTGCGGTAAATCTGGAAATCGATCTGGTCGCCCGCTATGTCGAGCGCCTGCTGGGCCAAGGAGCCGCACAATGAATTTCGCCCCCGTTCCCGAACTGCTGGAAGAGATCCGCGCCGGTCGCATGGTGGTCATCGTCGATGACGAAGACCGCGAGAACGAAGGCGACCTGATCATGGCGGCGGAGCTGGTCAAGCCGTCGGACATCAACTTCATGGTCACCCATGGCCGCGGCCTGGTATGCCTGCCGCTCACCCGCAGCCGCGCTGCCGATCTTGGCCTGGCGCCGATGGTGCAGGCCAATACCGCGCAGTTCCAGACCAATTTCACGGTCAGTATCGAAGCGGCCGAAGGCGTGACCACCGGCATTTCCGCGCATGACCGTGCACATACCATCCGCACGGCGGTGAAGGCGAACGCCAAGCCGTCCGACCTGCACCAGCCTGGTCACATCTTCCCGTTGATCGCTCAGCCCGGTGGTGTGCTGACCCGCGCCGGTCACACCGAAGCCGGCGTTGATCTGGCGATGCTGGCCGGTCTGGAGCCGGCCGGCGTGCTGGTGGAAATCCTCAACCCCGACGGCAGCATGGCGCGCCGCCCGGAGCTGGAAGTGTTTGCCCGCGAGCACGGCCTGAAGATGGGCTCCATAGCCGACCTGATCGCCTACCGCCTGGCCACCGAACATACCGTTGAGCGCGTTGACGAGCGCGAAATCGCCACCGAATTCGGCGCTTTCAACCTTGTCACCTACCGCGACCGCATCGCCAACGACCTGCATTTTGCGCTGGTCCGGGGCACCCCGAACAAGGACACGCCCACCTTGGTGCGGGTGCAGGTGGAAAACCCGCTGGCCGACCTGCTGCATTGGCGCCGGGATGATTTTGGCGTGGCCAATACCGATGCGCTGCGGGCCATCGACGCCGCCGGTACCGGGGTGATGGTGGTGCTGTCGGCACCGCGCGACACCAATTCATTGCTGGCCCGCCTGCGCCAGCAGCCGGCGCCGGTCATCCCGGGCAAGGACAAGGACGTGGGCCAGTGGCGCCGCAACGGTGCCGGCGCGCAGATCCTGTCGGATCTGGGCCTGGGCAAGCTGCGCGTGCTCGGCACCCCGCGCCGGCAGATCGGCCTGGCCGGTTACGGCCTGGAAATCGTCGAAACGGTCACTCCGCAGGGGTGATCGGGGCTTTGGGGGCGAGGAGTGAGTGAAGAGGAGTGGGGAGTGAGGAATAGCCCGGATTGCAGGTTTTTCCCTGCCGGGCCGGCTCCTCGATATAGCTGGCAAAGCCAGCAACGTCGCCCCTCTCACCCCTCATTCCTCTTCACTCGCTCCTCTTAACCCATCCGCAAAGCGCGTACACGTTAAACTTACCCACCCTCAGGAACCCCACGCCCCCATGAGCCACTACGAAGGCGACCTCCGCCCGGCCGGATCGGCCCGTTTCGCCATCATTGCCAGCCGCTGGAATGCCCGGATCACCGATATCCTGGTCACTGGTGCCCGTAAGAGCCTGGCCGGCAACGGTATCGGCGAGGACGCCATCGATGTGGTCCGCGTGCCCGGTGCCTGGGAAATTCCCTTGGTTGCCGCGCGCCTGGCTGCGGCCGGGCAGCACGCCGCGATCATCGCCCTGGGCTGCGTGATCCGCGGCGAAACCCGCCATTACGAACACGTTGCTGACCGCTGCGCCGAGGGTCTGATGCGCGCCCAGCTGGATTTCGGTGTGCCGGTGCTCAATGGCGTGCTGGCGGTGGAGCGGGTGGAGGACGCTGATGCCCGTGCGGGCGGCAACCACGGCAACAAGGGTGAGGAAGCCGCATTGTCGGCATTGGAAATGGTCAATCTTCTGGAACAGCTGCCATGAACAACAAGAACAACGGCAAGCCTGCCGGAAAGCCGGTCCGTCGCGATGGCGTGGACCCGGTACTGCGCTCGCGCGCCCGTCGCCGTGCCCTGCAGGCGATCTACGCCTGGCAGATCTCCGGCGGCAACGCCGAGTCGCTGCTGGCCCAGTTCGCGCACGAACAGGCCCACGAAATCGCCGACCTGGTGTACTTCGAAAGCCTGCTGCGCGGCGTGCTGGACAACCGCCGTGACCTGGACGATGCGCTGGCCCCGTTCGTCGACCGTGCGGTCGAGGAAGTGGATGCCATCGAGCGTGCGGTACTGCGCGTGGCCGCCTACGAACTGCGTTACCGCCTGGACGTGCCGTACCGCGTGGTGATCAACGAGGCCATCGAAACCGCCAAGCGGTTTGGCTCCGAGCACGGCCATACCTATGTCAATGGCGTGCTTGACCGCGCCGCGCTAGAGTGGCGCAAGACTGAATCCAACCAATAACCGACGGCGGCGGCTTCGCCACCAACGGGGTTTGCTGCAGCGCCGGGCCGGCATCATCGGCGCCGGCGTTGTTGTTTTTTAGGGAGCCCGATCATGAGCCTTGACGAGTTTGGACTGATCGAGCGGATACGTCGGCGTACGGCTGCGCGCGCCGATATCGTGCTGGGCATTGGTGATGATGCGGCGCTGCTGCAGCCGGCACCGGGCCAGCAGCTGGTGGTGACCACCGACACGCTCAACGTGGGCGTGCACTTTCCGCCGGAAACGCCTGCGGCCGATATCGGCTGGAAGGCACTGGCGGTGAACCTGTCCGACCTGGCGGCAATGGGCGCGACGCCGGCCTGGTGCAGCTTGTCGTTGTCGCTGCCCGATGCCAGCGCGCAATGGGTGGACGAATTTGCTCAAGGTTTCTTCGCGCTGGCAGATCTGCATGGCATCGCCTTGATAGGTGGCGACACCACGCGGGGGCCGTTGTCGATTTCGATCACCGCGATGGGCCAGGTAGCAGCAGGGCAGGCGCTGCGCCGCGACGGTGCCCAGCCCGGTGACGACATCTGGGTCAGTGGCGTGCCCGGTGAAGCCGGTCTGGCCTTGGCGCTGTGGCAGCAGAAGGTGTTGGAGGTAAGCCGCGTCGCTGATGATTCCGCGCATGAACACCTGCGGTTGCGGCTGGCGCGGCCCACCCCGCGGGTTGAGCTTGGGCGCGCGTTGCACGGCCTGGCGACTGCAGCGGTGGACGTGTCCGATGGTCTGCTTGCCGACCTGGGCCACATCTGCGCGCGCAGTGGCGTTGCTGCCGATGTGTTTGAAAATGCATTGCCTGCGTCGGCGGCGGCACAACAATGTGCGCTCAGCGCTGCGTTCGATGCGCTGCGCGCAAGCGCGGGCGATGACTATGAGTTGTGCTTCACCGCGCCGCAGGCGCAGCGGCAGGCATTGCACGAAACCATGGCTTCCGTAGCAGTTCCGCTTACCCGGATTGGCTATATTCGAGCCGGAACCGGGCTGCAGGTGATCAACCAGGAGGGCGGTGTGCTGGCGGTGTCAAGGCAGGGCTACAACCACTTTGCGGGCATCGGGAAATAGGGAACCCCGCCCTTGTTGCAACAACACTGCCGCGTTCACGTGGTGTCCACGAATTCATATTTATCATCGCGGCTGTGATGGAAGTCGCGTTTTGATGCAGCCCCGCTGGCTGCATCCTGCGACCGCAAACAGGGGATGGGGTAGTGGAAACAGCAACATTGGAAAAGCTGAGGGCGAAGGTAAGTGATGTGGGGTTGCCTTCGTCCAACGTAGACGGCGCTGCGCTCGAAGCCGAACTCGACCAGGTCATCAATCGCAGCATCGGCATTTCCATGCTGCTGGTATCCACGGCCGATGGCCGCGCGATTGCGCATCGCTCCTTGAACCAGCTTGATCCGCGACGCTTGTCTGCGATGAGCAATTCGTTTCTTACGCTTGGCGAAACCTTGTCACGTGAGCTTGGCCTGAGTACGGCCGACTACGTGACCATGTCCACGTCACAGGGCAGCATGGTGCTGGTGCGCGTTGCCGCGGACCGGCCCTATACGTTGGCGGCATTGGGGCATGCCGACACTTCGCTGGCCATCCTGTTGTATGCCGCCCGCGATTCCGCGGCGCGGATCAAGCAGTTGCTGTAATTCACCAGTTGCAAATCACCTGTGCTGCAGTTCGCCTGGCATGCCAGGGATGCGGCGCGCGTGACGGATTCGGGTAAGACGCAACAGGCGTGTCGCCGGCCTCAAACAATGGCCCGGCCGCATTGCACTACTTAGACAACATTCGATCAGGAACGGAGAACAACATGGCTGGAAACGTCAAGCTCGACAAGTTGAATGAAATCGCCGGTTTCGTCGGTGCCGCATTGGTCGACAGTGACAGCGGCATGGCGCTGGGCATGCTCGGCGGTGGCCCGATCAACCTGGAAGTGGCTGCTGCTGGCAACACCGAAGTGGTACGCGCCAAGCGTCGCGTCGCAGCCTCGCTGGGCATCACCGATGCGATCGAAGACATCCTGATCACCCTGACCAGGCAGTACCACCTGATCCGCCCGCTGGAAAGCAATGCGGACCTGTTCCTGTACGTGGTGCTGGACCGCTCGCGCGCCAACCTGGCGCTGGCGCGTCACGAGCTGAAGTCGTTCGAACAGACGCTCGATTTCAAGTGATGCAATGTGGTGCCGCTGCTCCCTGACGGGGCAGCGGTACCGCAACCGCGCATCGGCCCCCTGACCTGATCGAAACGATGAGTGCACCCGCCCGCAAAATTTCTGCCGCTGTGATCGGATGCAAGGGTCTGGATGTCCTGCATATGATGCGGTTGAAGGTTGCCAGTTCGTTGTTGATGGCCGAGTACATCCAGGCCGACGTGCAGGAATGGAACCAGCAACCGGTGGATCTGCTGGTGGCCTGCATTGACGACAGCAGCGGCCAGCAGGTGCTGCGCGAAGCCAACCTCAAGGGTCTGCCGGTACTGGCGGTGACGCGCAAGGTGCTGTCCGGCCTTTCGGTTCCGGGCGTGGCCTATGGGGCCAGCGTCCGCGATATTTTCCAGCAGTTGCGGCAGCTGTTGCTGGAGTCCGATCGCAGCGGTGAGCGGTTCAAGCCGCGTACGCTGTTCCGCAGCCTGGCCGATGCCCAGGGCAAGCCCAGCGTCCTGCATATGGGCCTGGTCAAGGTGCTGATCGACGCGGCGCAGACGCGGGTTACTCTGCTGCGCGATCTGCCCTATGAAAACTGTCTCAATGCGGCCGCCGAGCCGGGTTGGACCTTGTCGCTGCTGGGCAATGCCGGGGCGGTGGACGAGGCCCTGGCCGATGCGGTCAGCACGCACGCATTCGAGGATTTCTGCTGGCAGGCCGCGGTGCTTTCGCCCGAGCCGCTGCTGGAGCAGCAAACCGCCGGCCTGTACCAGCTGCGCGGCTGGCCCGAGGTCGAAACCGGCAAGCTGCCGATGCAATGGCTGCTGCCGATGGCGGCAATGATGATCCGCCCGTGGCAATCCGGGCAGCTGGCGCTTGCCACCGGCACGTCACTGGATGACATTGCCCGTATCATGGCAGCGGCGGCATGTACCGGGCTGCTGGACGGTAGTGGTAGCCAGGCGGTAGGCCAACGCCCTGCCGGCAACAAGGTCTCAGGCTTTTTCACGCGTATCGCCAAGCGATTCGGGCTCAATTTTTCCAAGGGGCTTCAGGTCTGACGGATATGGCAACCAAGTTGGTTTTTGTCGGTGAAATGGGTGCGGGTAAAACGACTGCGATCCGGTCGATCTCGGACATGGAACCGATCAGCACGGAAATGCCGATCAGCGACGACACGGCGCTGTCCGCATTTGAAGACAAATCGCATACGACGGTGGCGCTGGATTACAGCTCCATCGAACTGGGCGACGGCGAGCTGCTGCATGTCTACGGCGTGCCGGGTCAGGCCTACCTGGATTTCATGTGGCCGATCGTCGCTGAAGGCGCAATCGGCGTGATCGTACTTGTGAGCGCACTCAACCCGCGCGCGCTGCCAAGTACGTTGACCCTGCTGGAGCGCTTCCGTGGATTGGCACCGGAGGCCTGTTTCGCGGTGGGCGTGACCTGCCAGGATCGCGAGTCCGAGTTCAGCTTCACCGAATTCCGCAACGCACTGGCCGCCGAAGGCCACCGCCTGCCGGTAATGTGGGTGGACGCCCGCGAAACCAGCCAGGTCGATTTCCTGATCAAGGCACTGCTGTCCTGCCGCTACGCGGAATCCATCGCCTGAACTTCGTGCATGACTGGTCTGTTGTAGGAGCGGCGTAAGCCGCGAAGCCACTGCAGCATCAGATTGCAGTTCTGTCCGTCACCGACCTGCTGCCAGCTTCGCGGCTTATGCCGCTCCTAAACACACAAATGCATGCCCTGCGTTGTCGCAGGTGAACCGCTTTGCCCTGCTGCTTGTGGGAGCGGCGTAAGCCGCGAAGCCACTGCAGCATCAGATTGCAGTTCTGTCCGGCACCGACCTGCTGTCAACCTCGCGGCTTACGCCGCTCCTACACACAAACGCATGCCCGGTGTTGCCGCAGGTGAATCGATTTGCTGTGGTTGTAGGAGCGGCGTAAGCCGCGAAGCCACTGCAGAAGCCGAATTCAATA
>NZ_JBRRBO010000076.1:0-8430 GCF_056756175.1 Stenotrophomonas sp. STEN240
AAGTGTCGAGCCGCGCCAGGCTGGGCGGGGGCCTTACGGGGAGCCCCCCGGCCGCGCAGGGCTCGGCACTACATGCCCCCTCCCTTGCACGAAGTGCAGGGGAGGGTTGGGGAGGGGTAGCTTTTGCGGCATTACCGGTGGAGCCCCTGCCGAGCATGGCTCGGCACTACATGCTCCCTCCCTTGCACGAAGTGCAGGGGAGGGCTGAGCTCCGCTTACTGCTGCTCGCGGGCGATCGCGCGCCAGCCGATGTCGTTGCGGTGGAACTCATTGGCCCAATGGATTCTGGCCACGCCCGCATACGCATGCTTCTGCGCATCGCCCACGCTGTCGCCCAATGCCGCCACGCACAGTACGCGGCCGCCGGCGCTGACCACGTTGCCGTCGGCGTCCAGCGCGGTGCCGGCATGGAATACCTTGGCACTGGCGGGGACGTCGTTCAGCCCGCTGATCACATCACCGGTGATCGGCGTTTCCGGATAGGGCTTGGCAGCCAGTACAACACCCAGCGACGGGCGCGGATCCCATTGCGCGTCCACGCCAGCCAGCGCGCCATCAGTGGCGGCTTCCAGCAGATCCACCAGATCCGACTGCAGGCGCAGCATCACCGGTTGGGTTTCCGGGTCGCCGAAGCGCACGTTGAATTCGATCACCTTCGGTGCGCCGTCGGCGTCGATCATCAGGCCGGCATACAGGAAACCAGTGAACGGCACGCCGTCGGCGATCATGCCGGCCACGGTCGGCTCCACTACTTCGCGCATTACCCGCGCGTGCACTTCCGGCGTCACTACCGGGGCGGGTGAGTACGCACCCATGCCACCCGTATTCGGGCCGGTGTCGCCATCGCCCACGCGCTTGTGGTCCTGGCTGGTGGCCATCGGCAATGCGACGCGGCCATCGACCATCGAAATGAAACTGGCTTCCTCGCCTTCGAGGAACTCCTCGATCACCACGCGCGCGCCGGCATCGCCAAAGGCGTTGCCGCTGAGCATGTCGTGCACGGCAGCCTCGGCTTCTTCCATCGTCATCGCCACGATCACACCCTTGCCGGCAGCAAGACCGTCGGCCTTGATGACGATGGGCGCGCCCTTCTCATGCAGGTAGGCCAGTGCGGCATCAACCTCGGTGTGCACGGCGTAGTACGCGGTGGGAATGCCGTGGCGTGCCAGGAAATCCTTGGCGAAGGCCTTGCTGCCTTCCAGCTGCGCGGCAGCAGCGGTGGGCCCGAAGATGCGCAGGCCGGTGTCGCGGAAGCGATCGACAACGCCCAGCACCAGCGGTACTTCCGGGCCAACCACGGTCAGGCCCACGGCCTCGTCCTGTGCCAGCTTCAGCAGGCCATCGATATCGTTGACCTTGACCGCGACGTTGCGGCATTTGCCTTCGGTGGCGCTGCCGGCGTTGCCGGGAGCAACGATCACTTCGCTTACGCGCGGCGATTGCGCCAACTTCCAGGCCAGGGCGTGTTCGCGGCCACCAGAGCCGATGACGAGGATTTTCATGAAGTCAGTTCCTGTGGGGCATCAATGGGTAGTGCAATCGGAGGCTTTCAGCGCGACGTTGAAGAACACCGCGCCATTGGCATCCACGAAGCGGCGCTGCACGCCACCACCGGCGGCGAAGACTGGCTGCAATGCCGGTTCCGCGCACAGCTCGGCGATGGCCTGGTTTTCATCACGGCGCAATGCCGCAAACACATCGGGCTTTGCCTTGGCCATGTCCACGGTGGCATCGGGGAAACGCACCACCAACACGATGTCAGCACCTTGGAGGTGCGCCGAATCGGTGATCAGACCATCGCGGTAAGGTTTGGGAAGCTGCTTGCCGAGTGCGGTCAACGCGGTCTGCTGGGCATCGCCAGGCGAGTTGTTCCCACAACCGGCAAGCAGCACCGCGCAAAGGCCGGCGGTTACTGCGAGGATCACCTTGCGCATCAGTTGCACGCCTCGATCTGCATGGTCGAAGGAATCGAATAGCGCAACTGCGCCGTGTCGTAGTCGATGCTGTGACTCTTGTTGACCGCGCCAGCACAGCCGCGGCCCTTCTCCTGCACGCGCAGCGGCCAGTAAGCCAGCTGCGGTTGGCTGTCATCGGGAACGGCGTCGAAGTTCAGGTCCAGGCGGCCGTGCGAACAGTTGCCGGATGCATTGCAGTCAATGGCGTTGTGGTCGTCCAAATGGCTGCGCAGCCAGCCCGCGCTCGACAGCGTCTTGTCGCCGTCGAACAGATACCAGGCGCGGTTGCGCATCAAGGCACCGACCACCACCAGCTCGTCGTCGACCTGGAAACCCCAGGCATTGGCGCCCATCTGCAAGGCGGTGACGCTGCCGGGCTTGCCGCCGGTGCCGCTGCCCTGGCCGAGCAGTTCGGCGGCAACGCTGACGCCGTCATCGGCGGCGCGGCGCAGCACGATGAAATCGGTGCTGCCCAGTTCGATCGGGCTGGCATCGTCATACGCGGTGCAGACCGCCAGCATGCGATAGCTGCCGCTCTGCACCTGGATGGCCTGGTCGGCACAGATGTCGCGATGGACCGGGCGGGCATGATCCAGGTCGGGATCATTCAACTGCTGCGCCCATTGCCCCTGCAATTGCGCGCTGGCGCCATAACGTTCCTGCAGCAGGGCCAACACACCGGCCTCGTAGCTGAGCTTTGGTTTCGCAGCAGGCACATCGTTCTGTGCGGGCGTGCCCTGCTGGCAAGCCGCCAGCAGGGCGACGGCGAGCAGGGAGATCAAACGCGGGATAACCCTGGTCGCCATGTGCCGGTTCTCAGTAACGGGATCAGTGACGGAAGTGGCGCACGCCGGTGAACACCATGGCGATGCCATGTTCATCGGCAGCGGCGATCACTTCGTTGTCGCGCATCGAACCGCCCGGCTGGATCACCGCGGTGATGCCGGCTTCGGCGGCGGCGTCCAGGCCATCGCGGAACGGGAAGAATGCATCCGATGCCATCACCGAGCCCGGCACCACCAGGCCGGCATCGGCGGCCTTGATGCCGGCGATACGTGCCGAGTAGACGCGGCTCATCTGGCCGGCGCCAACGCCGATGGTGCGCTCGTCCTTGGCGTAGACAATCGCGTTGGACTTGACGTACTTGGCCACGCGCCAGGCAAACAGCAGGTCACGCGTTTCAGCCGCAGTCGGCGCGCGCTGGGTGACGGTCTTCAGCTCATCGGCGCTCATGCCGCGGTTGTCGGCGCTCTGAATGAGCAGGCCCGAACCAATGCGCTTGGTGTCGTAGTTGTTGCGGGCATCGCCGGCCGGAATGCGCAGCACGCGTACATTGGCTTTCTTGGTGGCGTATTCCAGCGCGGCCGGTTCGTAGTCCGGTGCGATCAGCACTTCGACGAACTGGCGGTCGAGGATGGCCTTGGCGGTGGCCGCGTCCAGCGTGCGGTTGAAGGCGAGGATGCCGCCGAAGGCGCTGGTCGGGTCGGTGTTGTAGGCCATTTCGTAGGCGGCGCCGACATCGGCAGCCACGGCTACACCACACGGATTGGCGTGCTTGACGATGACGCAGGCCGGCACCTCGAACTGACGCACGCATTCCCATGCAGCATCGGCGTCGGCCAGGTTGTTGTAGCTAAGTTCCTTGCCCTGCAGCTGCACGAAGGTAGCCAGGGTGCCCGGCACCGGGTAGAGGTCGCGGTAGAACACGCCGCTCTGGTGCGGGTTTTCGCCGTAGCGCAGGTCCATGACCTTGATGAAGGAGGAATTCATCTGCGCCGGGTATTCATTGCGCACCGGTACTGCAGCGCTGGTGTCGGTGACAGCCGACAGATAGTTGCTGATTGCCGCGTCGTACTGGGCGACGCGGTTGAACGCGGCCACCGACAGTTCAAAACGCTTGGCCGCCGACAGCTGGCCGTCGTTGTTGGCCAGCTCGGCCAGCAGCGCTTCGTATTGATCCGGGCTGGTGGTCACGGCAACGCGGGCGAAGTTTTTGGCCGCGCTGCGCAGCATCGCCGGGCCACCGATGTCGATGTTTTCCACGGCGTCGGCCAGGCTGCAATCGGCCTTGGCGGTGACCGACTCGAACGGATACAGGTTCAGTACCAGCAGGTCGATGGCAGCAATGCCGTGTTCGGCCATCACCGCATCATCGGTGCCGGCGCGGCCCAGCAGGCCGCCGTGCACCATCGGGTGAAGGGTCTTGACCCGGCCGTCCATCATTTCCGGGAAGCCGGTGACATCGGACACGTCCTTGACCGGCAGCCCGGCCTCGCGGATCGCCTTGGCGGTGCCGCCGGTGGACAGCAGCTCGACGTTGCGGGCAGCCAGGGCACGGGCCAGATCGATCAGGCCGGTCTTGTCGGAAACGGACAGCAGAGCCCGGCGTACGGGCAGCAGATCAGAGGACATGGGGAGGCAGGGGGAAGCGGAAGCGGGCCAATATTGTAGCCGCGCGCTCCCACCCGTGGTCGCCAAAGGTTTCACCGTAGTGCCGAGCCATGCTCGGCAGGGGGCGTTACAGGCAATGCACCGTAGTGCCGAGCCATGCTCGGCAGGGGCGTTCCAGGCAATGCCCTGTAGTGCCGAGCCATGCTCGGCAAGGGGCGTTACAGGCAATGCGTAGGTACCGCCGAATGATGCTCGGCAAGGGCCTTTGCCCGCGATGCACGACGGCAGGGGGCACCGGTAACGCTTCAGCCGAGCATGGCTCGGCTCTACAGGTGATGCGGCGGCTTACGCCAGCCCGTATTCCTTCAGCTTCTTGCGCAGGGTGGCGCGGTGAATGCCCAGCAGCGCGGCAGCACGGCTCTGGTTGCCTTCGCAGTGGTTCAACACTTCCACGAACAAGGGGATTTCCATCTCGCGCAGCACGATCTCGTACACGTCGTCCGCGTCACAGCCATCCAGGTCGCGCAGGTAGCGCCGAACGGACTGGGCAACGTGTTCGCGAAGCGGCGGCTTCGGAGCGCCACGACTGGTGTCAGGACGGGTGGGGGCAGCGTTCAAGGAAATTCCCGGATTCAGCAAAGTCGGGCGCGGTTGGCCCGGCGTGGGGGAGGGAGTCTAGCGCGTGGACCGCCGGCCTGCCACGCCATTGACCCACGGTTACTGAAATTCAAAGCTGAAGGCGACCGTGGCGGCCGCCGGTTCGCGCAGTCGGAATGACACCTGCGCGCTTTGTCCGGGTTCCAGCCGCGCCTGCGGGTCGGCGCCGGCGCCCAGGTATTCGGCCGCCTGCAGGGTGCGCCGGCCGATCACCCGGCCATCGGCATCGGACAGGGACAAGCGCAAGGCCGGCCAGGCCTGCGCCCAACGTGCGTCATTGCGGAAGCTGGCTTGCACCTGCAGCGCGCCCGCCTGCCCGGGCACCGGGCGGATATCGCGGCTGAGCATGCTGAACGCGCTGGGTTCATGCCACGGCGGCAGCGTGCAGCGCAGCACCGTGCACAGCGCGCTGACCAGCGGCCGGGTGCCGGCATCGGCGGCCAATCTGGCGCGGTCGGACAGAATGATCTGCAGGCCGAGCAGCAGGGCCAGGGCCAGCACCACGCCCCATTGCCAGCGCGGCGTATCGGTGGGGACTGCGGTTGGCCTGGCGCTGGCGCGGGCAAAACTGGGCGCGGCCACGGTCGGCGCTGCCTCGTCTTCTGCCGATGCCGCGTCCTCGATGACCTCGACGCTGCTGGCGCTGTCAGCAGCACTGGCAGCTTCAAGTGACACGGCTGTCGGTGCTTCCTCGCTGGCCGGGGCGGCGTCAGGCGAGTCCACCGGTGAGGGCAGATCCAGCGTGAGTGTTGCCTGTGCATCAGCGGCCGCCAGCGTGTCCGCTGCGCTTTCCGGCGCAGCGGTTGGGGCGGGTGTGGCCGGACCTTGCAGGAAGGTCGCCAGGGAACGGCGGGCGGGCTTGGTCTTTTCAGTCATGGCAGGGCAGGCCGAGGCACTGTCGCCATTCAAGCACGGCGCACGCCGGTGATGCGCATCCAATCGCCATCCTGGGTGGCTTCAAGCTGATCGAACCACGCCGCGTAGCGTTCCAGCAGCTCGTCTTCCTGGCCATGCAGGATGCCGGACAAGGCAATCTGTCCGCCTGCCGCGACGCGTGCGGCCAGCAGTTCGGCCAGTGCATCCAGGGCCGAGGCCAGGATGTTGGCGACCACCACCGGATAGGTGGCGACCGGCTCGTCTTCCGGCAGATAGGCGGCGATATGCACGCCGTTGCGCTCGCCGTTGTCATGGGTGGCGATCAGCGCCTGCGGGTCGTTGTCCACGCCAACCGCAGCGGCGGCACCGAGCTTCAGCGCGGCCAGGGCGAGGATGCCGGAGCCGCAGCCGAAATCCAGCACGGTGTTGCCGGCCAGCTTGCCTTCGGCCGAGAGCTGGTCCAGCCAGCGCAGGCACAGGGCGGTGGTCGGGTGGGTGCCCGAGCCGAAAGCCAGGCCCGGGTCGAGCCGGACAATGGCGGCGTCGGCGGCCTGTGCGGCCTCCGGCAGCTCATGGTTCCACGGCACGATCCAGGTGCGCTGGCCGAACTGCATGGGCTGGAACTGGTCCAGCCAGGCGCGTTCCCAGTCTTCGTCCTGTACGGCGCGGAAGCTGGCGTTGGTCCATTCCAGGCCGGGGTCGAAGGACTCCAGTGCGGCCAGCAGGGCCAGCGCATTGGTGTCGGCCGGGAACAGCGCACTCAGGGTCAGCTCGTTCCACAGCGGGGTTTCGCCCACGCCCGGTTCCAGGATTGCGCGCTCGTTGCTGGTGTCAGCGTCGGCGTCGAGCATGGTCACCGCCAGCGCGCCGACGTCGTCGAGGGCATTCTCGTAACGGGGCTGGGTGGCTTCGGTGCAGCGCAGGGTCAATTCGAGGAAGGGCATGGGGGCTTACGGCAACAGCGGGACAGGGGACGCATCCTAGACGAGGCGGGCGCCAATTGCCCGTTCAGCTTGTTGGTTCATTCGTGCCGGCCGCCGGCCTTGATAGAATCCCCGCCCTGTACCTGTATCTCAGGCTGCTGCCTTCCCATGTTCTCGTTGCTGGCCAGAAAACCCTGGTATCTGTTGGTGCTGCCTGCGGCAGTGCTGATGGCTGCGTTGGGTGTTCGCAGTGGGGCCAGTGTGCACGCAGGCAATGCGGACGCAGCTGCCGTAGCGGCCGCCAGCGATGCCGGCCCGGCCACGCTGGCAGCGCCGCTGCTGGGCGGCAACAGGGAGCTGCCGGAGCGTTCCACCGCGGTAGCGGCTGGCTTGCCGTTGGATCTGCGCGCAGCGCTGGAAAACGGCACCGATTTGTTTGCCTATGCGCAGCAGCTGCAGGTCGCTGCGGATGCGGGCAATGCCGAAGCGGGCTGGATAGCCAGTCGCATCTACGATCACTGTGGCGTGTTTGCGATGGACCCATCGGGCTATGCGCTGGATAGCGCCGCATTGCAGCGCATGGATCTGGACGCGATCTCCGCGATGTTGGCTGCGCGCGGCAAGGTGCGGCAGAGCTGCGCGGGCTTCAGTTCCGCCGATGGTCTGGGCCGCGCTCGTCTGCTGCAGCAGCGGCTGGCATCGGCCAAGGCCGGCAATCTGGCCGCCGAGGCAGCCATGCTGTCGATGGGTGAGCCCTTGATCGACACCCCCGAGTACCGGCGTGCGCTGGTGGAGCGGGTGCAGTCTTCGCAGGACCCGGAGGCCTTCCTGGCCATATCCGGTGCAATGGGCAGTGCAGCGGCCGGTGATGAGGCCTATCGCGGCATGGTTGCCGGTAGCCAGTTCAGCCAGTTGGCCTGGCAGGTTGCCGCCTGCCAATTGGGTTTGGCCTGCGGCCCGGACAGCACCTTGATGGTGGCCTACTGCGCCAATGGCGGGATCTGCTCGCGCGATCCCCAACAGGATTTTGAGTCATTCGTTTACGACGCTGCGGTATCGCGGCAGGGTATGGAAAAAATGAACGAGATGGTCAGCAGCTTGCGCAGTGCGCAGCGAGGTGTGCAATGAACTACCGACGTTTCATGCACGGGGCGAAGTTCTGGATCTGGGTCGTGCTGTTCGTGGCCTATTCGGCAGGCGCGGTGGGCGTGGTGTTGATAGACACCTACGAAGACCGTTACCGAGCCCTGTCCAAGATCAAGCTGACCAGCGTCAAGTCCGATGCGGACCTGCGCCGCGCCGGTGCAACCCAGGCCGCGGCGGTGTATCGCGCGCAGAGCGGCATGCCGTTCAACACCCTGCAGCCGGGCAGCAGCTTCCAGATCGTATGGCCGGATGGTTCGGTGGAAACGGTGACGGTGATGGACCCGTCCTCGCCGCTGGGCACCGAGCCGGTCAAGGGCACCGTGGTGGACGCCGAGTAAACCGGCGTTGCCATCAGGCACGAAAAAGGCGGGGATTCCCCGCCTTTTTTTGTGCCTGCGTGTAATACCAAGCAATGATCGGCCGAAGCGTCACCTGTAGTGCCGAGCCATGCTCGGCATGGGCGTTACCGGTAGAGCCTCTGC
>NZ_JBRRBO010000077.1:0-8072 GCF_056756175.1 Stenotrophomonas sp. STEN240
CGGTCGGGGGCGCCCCGCCGGGCCGGTCTGCCCCCCCCGCGGACCCCCCCGCCGCCCCCCGCCCCCCCCACTACAGGTGAAGCTTCAGTCCGTTTCGGTGCCCTGGTCTGCGGCGCGCTCGGAAATCTTGGCCTCGCGCAGCTCTTTCTCCGATGCGCGCACTGCCTTTACATCCAGCGGCTGGATGGTGTCGATGCGGCACGGCACATGCGCCATCGGGCCACTACCATGCACGATCACCCGGTCAAAACGGGCGGACACCTGCCCCATCATGTTGGTGATCGAAATGGCCGGCGCGAATGACAGATCCGGGCACGGCCCGCTCAGGTTCAACAGCCAGGCTTCGGCCGGCTTGGTCCACACTGCCAAGGCACTGTCGCCCAGTTCGGTCCAGCCATTGAGCGAGCCGAAATAACGGAAGCTTTTCACCGGCTCGCCGGCATGCGCGCGGTACAGCGCCAGCCGCTCACCACTGTTCAGCTTCCCGGTCGTTGCACAGCCGCCAATTGCGGCCGCCAGCATCATCGCAACAAGCACTGTTTTCATGGCAGCAATCCTCATTGAAGGGAACAACCTGACTGCGTGACTGCAGCGAAACCATCCGCCTGCGCGCGTTAACCCCTTGTCTGTTTGGAGCTGACGGCTGCCGGCGGCGGGCTTAAACCCGGCTGCCGGCCAACTCGTGGAGCCGACCTTCGCGCAGCTCCAACACGCGGTCCAGCTTGCGCGCCAGGCCGCGGTCATGGGTGACCAGCACCAGGCTGGTGCGATGCGCACGGTTCAACTCGAGCATCAGTTCAAAAACGTTGGCCGCGGTCTTGTCGTCAAGATTGCCGGTAGGCTCGTCGCCAAGAATGCAGCCCGGCTTGTTGACCAGGGCACGGGCCACCGCAGTGCGCTGACGCTCGCCACCGGACAGCTCGCCAGGCTTGTGGCCCAGCCGGTGACCCAGGCCGACCGACACCAGCAGCGCCGTCGCCTGCGCGCTGGCGGCCGCCACATCGCGGCCACCGAGCATCACCGGAATCATCACGTTTTCAAGCGCGGTGAACTCGGGCAACAGGTGATGGAACTGATAGACGAAACCCAGCGAGCTGTTGCGCAGGTTGCCGCGCGCCGCATCGGACAAGGCCGACATGCGCTGGCCGGCCACATAGACCTCACCTGCAGTCGGGATATCCAAGCCGCCCAACAAGTGCAGCAAGGTACTCTTGCCGGCGCCGGAAGCGCCGACGATGGCGACGGTTTCGCCTGCGGCAACGTTCAAGTCCAGGCCATCGAATACCGGCGTATGCATCTTGCCTTCGGCATAGGTCTTGCCCAGGCCTTCGGCGCGGATTACCGATTCCATCAATGCGTTCTCATTCATAGCGCAGCGCCTCTGCCGGCTGGGTGCGGGCGGCGCGCCACGCCGGGTAGATGGTTGCGGCAAAGCTCATCAGCAGCGCCACCACGGTGATCACCACGATGTCGGCGGTCTGCATGTCGGTCGGCAGGCCGGTGATGTAGTAGACGTCTTCCGGCAACAGCTTGATGTTGAACACGGTCTCGATCAGGCCAAGAATGCGTTCGAGATTGAGGGTCAGGGTGATGCCACCCAGCACACCCACAATGGTGCCGAACACGCCGATCAAGGTGCCCTGCACCATGAATACCTGCATCACGCCACCAGGCGTCAGGCCAAGCGTGCGCAGGATGGCGATATCAGCCTGCTTGTCGGTGACCAGCATCACCTGCGAGGACACCAGGTTGAATGCACCCATCGCCACGATCAGCGACAACAGGATGCCCATCACCGTCTTTTCCATGCGCAGCGAGTGATAGAGGTTGGCGTTTTCCTGCGTCCAGTCACTGACCCGGTAATAGCCGTTGAGGTTGACCGCAAGGTCGCGGGCAACCGTGTAGGCCTGGTCCATGTCGTGCATCTTCAGGCGCACGCCGGTGACGCCGTCCATGCGCAGCACGCGTTCCATGTCCTGCATGTTGGTGAAGGCAACGCCGCGGTCCACTTCATTGGAGCCGGCTTCGAAAATGCCGCTGACCTTGAAGCGCTTGACCCGCGGCATCGCGCCCATCGGCGTGCCCTGCACTTCGGCCAGCGTTGCGACAACGCTGTCGCCGACATCCACGCCCAACCAGATCGCCAGTTCCTTGCCGACCACCATGTTGAACTCGCCGGGCTGCAGGCTGTCCAGCTTGCCCTTGGTCATCTTTTCGGCCAGCACCGAGACCTTGGACTCCTGCGCCGGATCAACGCCCTGGATGATCGCGCCCTGCACCCGCAGGCCGCTCAACATGCCCTGGATCTCGATATACGGCGCGGCGCCGGCCACACGCGGGTCCTTGGTCGCCACGTCCACGGCATGCTGCCAGTTGGCCATCGGCTCGCCATCGGCACTGACCGTGGCGTGGGCCGACATCTGCAGCAGGCGGTCGCGGATCTCCTTCTGGAAGCCGCTCATCACCGCCAGGGTGGTGATCAGCACCATCACGCCCAGCGCGATGCCGAGGATGGAGGCCATGGAGATGAAGGAAATGAAGCCATTGCGGCGTTTGGCGCGCAGGTAGCGCAATCCGATTGCGACAGGTAAGGGTTTGAACATGCGTGTCTGCCCGGGAACTGATGGCTATGGTGCCATTCCCGGCGGCTGGCGGGAAACGCCATGGGTACGCACGGCCAGTCGCAGTTCACGTCGCTGGGCACGCGGCAAGGTATCCGGCCAGAACAACAGCTGCTGACGGCGCCTGCCCAGCCGCCAGCGCAGCACCAGCAAGGGGCCGCGCTCAAGCAGTTCGATCCGCTGCACAGGTGCGCCGTCCACACAGGGTGCGCCCGGCGATTGCGGTATCAGCAGCTCACGCCCCGGCCTGCGCGATTCCGCCCGCGCCTGTAGCAGGCCCAGCGCAAACACGCAGACAGCCAGCGGCCAGGCAAAGCCCGGTGCCAGATCACAGTTCACCACTGAAACGGCGGCAAGTACCGCCAGGCCCGACAACGCGCAGGTCAGCCAGCGCGAGGGGCGCCACTCACACCGGAAGGGAGCGGATGTAGCTGATAAGTGCCGCCTGCGACGCATCCGGACAGGCCTCGTAGCCCATGGACCAGCGCCACAATTTATCGTCTTCGGTGTCCAGCAACTGCAGGAAAACCTCGCGCTCGGCGGCAGGTGCATCCAGCCAGCGACGGTCAAGATAGCGGCCGAACAGCTGATCCAGCTCACGCATGCCGCGCCGGCAGCGCCAGCGCAGCTTCTTCAACAGGATTTCGTCTTCGGTCTGCATGGTTTCAAGCTTAAGCCCCTCTCCCGCAAGGCGGGAGAGGGGTTGGGGTGAGGGCCGCCTTTGGCGATGATCAGACCTGCTTGAGGCAATTCCAGCCTCGAAGCAAGCAAGGGCAACTTCAAGAGCCCCCTCATCCGCCCCTGCGGGGCACCTTCTCCCGCCAGCGGGAGAAGGGAAAAGCTCAGCTTCGGCTTGCGCCTCGGCACTGCCTCTTTACGCGCGGCGCGCCATCATCAGCTTCTTGATCTCGGCAATTGCCAATGCCGGGTTCAAGCCCTTCGGGCAGGTGCGTGCGCAGTTCATGATGGTGTGGCAGCGGTACAGCTTGAACGGATCTTCAAGATCGTCCAGGCGTGCGCCGGTGTCTTCATCACGCGAGTCGATGATCCAGCGATAAGCCTGCAGCAGGATCGCCGGGCCAAGGTAACGCTCGCCGTTCCACCAGTAGCTCGGGCAGCTGGTCGAGCAGCACGCGCACAGGATGCACTCGTACAGGCCATCCAGCTTCTTGCGGTCTTCCGGCGACTGCAGGCGCTCGCGGTCCGGCGGTGCCGGGGTCTGCGTGCGGATCCACGGCTTGATCGAGGCGTACTGCGCGTAGAAGTGGGTCAGATCCGGAACCAGATCCTTGACCACGTCCATATGCGGCAACGGATAGATCGGCACTTCGGCCTTGCCGCAATCGGCAATGGCGCGGGTGCAGGCCAAGGTGTTGGTGCCGTCGATGTTCATCGCGCACGAACCACAGATACCCTCGCGACAGGAGCGACGGAAGGTCAGGGTCGGATCAATCTCGTTCTTGATCTTGATCAGCGCGTCCAGAACCATCGGCCCGCACGCATCGAGATCGATCTCGTAGGTGTCGGTACGCGGATTCTGGTCGTCGTCCGGGCTCCAGCGGTAGATCTTGAAGGTACGCGTGTTCTTCGCACCGCTCTTGGCGGGGAAGTGCTTGCCCTTGGTCAACCGGGAGTTCTTCGGGAGTGCAAATTCAGCCATGTTCGTAAGTTCCCCGGATCAGTAGACGCGCGGCTTCGGCGGCACCACGGACACGTCATCGCTGAGCGTGTACATGTGCACCGGACGGTAATCGAAGCTGCACTTGCCCTTGTCGTCGACGGTGACCAGCGTGTGCTTCTGCCAGTTGACGTCGTCGCGGTCCGGGAAGTCCTCGTGCGCGTGGGCGCCGCGGCTTTCCTTGCGCTGCTCGGCCGAGTTGATGGTCGCCACTGCGTTGAGCAGCAGGTTGTTCAGCTCGTAGGTTTCGATCAGGTCCGAGTTCCAGACCAGCGAACGGTCGGAAACCTTGACGTCCTGGAACGAATCGAACACTTCGGCCATCTTCTGGCAGCCTTCTTCCAGCGTCTTGCTGGTGCGGAACACGGCTGCGTCGTTCTGCATCGTGCGCTGCATGTTGTCGCGGATGACCGAAGTCGGCGTATCACCGTTGGCGTGACGCAGCTTGTCGAGCAGGCCCAGGGCCTTGTCGCAGGCATCGGACGGCAGGGTCTTGTGCGAGGCACCCGGCTTGATCGTCTCGGCGCAACGGTTGGCCACGGCGCGACCGAACACCACCAGGTCGAGCAGCGAGTTGGAGCCCAGACGGTTGGCACCGTGCACGGACACGCAGGCTGCTTCGCCGATGGCGTACAGGCCCGGCACCACTGCATCGGGGTTGTCGCCGACCTTGCGCACCACTTCACCGTGGTAGTTGGTCGGGATGCCGCCCATGTTGTAGTGCACGGTCGGGATGACCGGAATCGGCTGCTTGTGCACGTCCACGCCCGCGAAGATGCGCGCGCTTTCGGCGATACCCGGCAGCTTGTCGTCGATCACGCCCGGGCCAAGGTGGGTCAGGTCGAGCAGGATGTGATCCTTGTGCTCGCCGACGCCGCGGCCTTCGCGGATTTCGATGGTCATCGAACGCGACACCACGTCACGCGATGCCAGATCCTTGTAATGCGGTGCGTAGCGCTCCATGAAGCGCTCGCCATTGCTGTTGCGCAGAATGCCGCCCTCGCCTCGCACACCTTCGGTGATCAGGCAGCCGGCGCCATAGATGCCGGTCGGGTGGAACTGCACGAACTCCATATCCTGCAGCGGCAGGCCGGCACGGGCCACCAGGCCACCGCCGTCACCGGTACAGGTGTGCGCCGAGGTGGCGCTGAAGTAGGCACGGCCGTAGCCGCCGGTTGCCAGCACCACGCCCTGCGAACGGAACAGGTGCAGAGTGCCTTCGGCCATGTCCAGGGCGAGCACGCCGCGGCAGACGCCTTCGTCGTCGAAGATCAGGTCGAGTGCGAAGTACTCGATCATGAACTGCGCGTTGTGCGCCAGCGACTGCTGGTACAGCGTGTGCAGGATGGCGTGGCCGGTACGGTCGGCGGCGGCGCAGGTACGCTGCGCGGACGGGCCTTCACCGTACTTGGTGGTCATGCCGCCAAACGGACGCTGGTAGATCTTGCCTTCTTCGGTGCGCGAGAACGGAACGCCGTAGTGTTCCAGCTCGATGATGGCCGGGATGGCCTCACGGCACATGTATTCGATGGCGTCCTGGTCGCCCAGCCAATCCGAACCCTTGATGGTGTCGAAGAAGTGGTAACGCCAGTCGTCCTCACCCATGTTGCCGAGCGCGGCGGAAATGCCGCCCTGCGCTGCCACGGTGTGCGAGCGGGTCGGGAAGACCTTGGTGATGCAGACAGTCTGCAGGCCCTTCTGGGCCAGACCAAAGGTCGCACGCAGGCCAGCGCCACCGGCGCCGACGACCACCATGTCGACCTTGTGTTCAGTGATGTTGTAAGCGGACATGTATCAGTTCCCAAACACGATGCGGGCAACCGCAAAGATGCTGACGATGGCGCCGAGCACGGCGACGAACTTGACCGTGGTCTGCAGGGCCAGGGCCATCAGCGAATTGTGGATGTAGTCCTCAAGGACCACCTGCAGGCCAAGCTGGGCATGCCAGAACATGGCGACCAGGAAGCCACCCAGCAGGATCGCGTTCCACGGCTTGGAAATGGTTTCCACGGCGGTGACGTAATCGGCACCCATCAGGCTCAGCACCAGGCACAGGAACCAGATGGTGAGCGCAACCAGCGCGGTTGCGGTCAGGCGCTGGTGGACGAAGTGCTCGGTACCGGACTTGGAACTGCCCAGGCCACGCGCATTCTTGAGCGGGGTACGGTACTTGCTCATGCGGCAGCTCCCATGCAGACGTAAGCCCAGATCAGCGCGGTCAGCACCAGCGAGGCGATCACCGACATCCAGCTGCTGCGGATGAAAGTGGCCTTGGCATAGCCGATGGCGAAGTCCTGCACGATGTGGCGGATGCCATTGCACAGGTGGTAGGCGAAGCACCAGGTCCAACCGAACAGGATCACCTTGCCGTACCAGGCGCTGGCGTGGGTGGTGAAGCAGTTCCAGGACTCAGGGCCCATCATCAGGGCGAACAAGCCGCCCGCGATGATCAGGGAACCGACAGTCAGAATGATGCCGGTTACTCGATGCAGGATCGAGGTGGCCATCTGGATCTGCCAGCGATACACCTGCAGGTGCGGAGAAAGGGGGCGGGGTCTGTTCGCCATTCGCTGACTCGTATCTCGGCTGGGCGGCTCAATGCCGCGTTGGCTCAACGCTGCTCAGAAATCGATGCAGCGCCCGTTTTTCTCCCAATCGCCATACCGCACCGGATCAAGTCCGCCGCGGCCACCTATTTCCTGCGGCACCGGTGCTGCCTCGGGAAGCGGCTGCTTCTCGGGGACCAACGGGGCTTCAGCTTCGGGCTCGGGAGTGGGGGTTGTTTGGCCTATCATTAGTGGTCTCGCAACGCACAAATTTTAGTCCTCAGCCACGTGTCTGACAACCTCGCCCCTGCTTTCACCGGTTTCCGCACACTTCCCAAGGCTCAAATCCTGAGCCTTGCCGGAGCCGATGCGGTAGCTTTCGCCCAAGCCCAGTTCGCCAACGACGTGCCCTCGCTGGCCGATGGTCACTGGCAATGGAATGCCTGGCTGACCGCCAAGGGCCGCGTGCTGTCTATCTTTCAGCTGTTGCGGGTGGACCCGCAGCAGCTGTTGCTGGTCTGCCACGACGGCGGTGCCGAGGCCATGGCCGAACAGCTGCGGCGTTTTGTTTTCCGCCGCAAGGTGGTGATCACGCATGCCAGCGAGCTGGCGGTGAATGCCGCATTGGAAGCGCCCAGCGCGGCACATTGCGCGGAATTGGCGCAACTGGACGATGCGCTGATCGAGCTCGACGTGGGCAGCCCGGCGCTGCCGCGCACCCTGCGCATCAGCAAAACGGCCATTGCCAGCGACAGCGACAGCGCGGCTGAATTGGCATGGCGCCAAACCGACCTGCGCTACGGCCTGCCCCGCCTGGGCGATGCACAGCGCGAGCAATGGACGCCGCAGCAGCTGGGACTGGACCGGTTGAACGCCTACAGCGTCAAGAAAGGCTGCTATCCCGGCCAGGAAATCGTCGCCCGCACCCATTTCCTAGGCAAGGCCAAGCGCTCGCTTGCGCTGTTGGAATGTGTCTCATTCGCCAGCCCGGGTGATGCCGTCCAACAGGCCGAGACCAGCATAGGCACTGTCGCCTGCGCCGCAGGCACACTGGCGCTCGCCGTACTTCCATTGGAACTACCGGAAGGGCCGCTGCAGGTAAACGGCGGCCCCGCCAGCATCCAGCCCTTGCTGGACGGCCTGGCTCGCTGACCGCGCTCCACTGTAGTGCCGAGCCATGCTCGGCAGGGGCTTCACCGGTAAGGCTTCTGCCGAGCATGGCTCGGC
>NZ_JBRRBO010000078.1:0-6679 GCF_056756175.1 Stenotrophomonas sp. STEN240
GCCATGCTCGGCTGGAGCGTTACCGGTGATGCCTCTTGCCGAGCATGGCTCGGCACTACATGGCAAAGCTTTGCCGAGCATGGCTCGGCACTACAGGTTGAGGCATTCCTTGAAGGCCTCTGCCGAGCATGGCTCGGCACTACATGGCAAAGCTTTGCCGAGCGTGGCTCGGCACTACAGTTTTTGCTATTTGACGCGGCGCAGGTGTGGGCCACGCTTGTTGAACGGCGGTTGGCCGCGCCAGTAGCGGATCAGCAACCAGCCGAACAACATGCCGCCCAGATGGGCGAAGTGGGCCACGCCCGGCTGCCAGCCGGTGAAACCCAGCAGCAGCTCGATCGCACCGAACACGATCACGAAGGTGCGTGCCTTCATCGGAATCGGCGGGAACAGCAGCATCACCCGCTGGTTCGGGAACAACATGCCGTAGGCCAGCAGCAGGCCGAACACACCACCGGACGCGCCCAGCACCGGGTTGTACTCACCGGCCAAAGCCGCCACCAGCAGCTGACAAAGGCCCGCACCGACCACGCACACCATGTAATAGGTCAGGAAGCGTTTTTCGCCCCAGGTCATTTCCAGCGGCGCGCCAAACATGAAAAGCGCCAGCATGTTGAAGAACAGGTGTCCGAAGCCGCCATGCAGGAAGCCATAGCTCAACAGCTGCCACGGTTCGAAACCGGGCGAGTCGGCAAACACCTGCTGCGAGCCCAACGGCCACAGCATCAACTGGGTGAAGATGCCCGCCGTCTGCGGCAGCTGCTGCAGCAGGAACAGCACCACGTTGGCGATCAACAGCGTCTGGGTGATTTTTGGAAGGCGCGGGAACATGGTGGCATCCGGGGGAACTGGCTACATGATAGCCGCAGCGGCTAGGCTGGACCCCAGATCGCCTCGTCCAGGCTGCGCGGTGGTTTGGGCCGCTTCACCCGGCCGTTCTCCACCACCACGCCCTCGGCGCGCAGCCGCTGGCTTTGCTCGCGCCAACCGCGCGAGCCCTCCGGCATGGCGATGCGGCCATCCGAGCGCAGCACCCGGTGCCAGGGCAGCGTGGGATCGTCATTGGCACCCAGCAGGCGCGCCACCAGGCGTGCCCGTCCCGGCAAACCGGCCTTGGCCGCCACTTCGCCGTAGCCCAGTACCTGCCCGCGCGGGATGGCGCGGATGGTCTCGAGAATGCGTGCGTGTCCAGCGGCAGCCGTGGCCTCTGGCGTCAACGCTTCTTCGCCACGCCGCGGCCCACCAGCAGCACGCCGAACAGTACCAGCACCGTCCCGGCGCTTTGCCAAATCCCCATGGGTTCGTCGAGCAACCATACGCTGAGCACAATCGTGGAAACCGGCCCCAGCATACTCACCTGTGCCGCCAACGAGGAGCCGATACGCTTGACCCCGATCATGATCGCCAGCACCGGCAGCACGGTACACACCGTGCCATTGAGCAGCGACAGCCAGTAAACCGCTGGCGCGTACGCCCACAGCGCGCCCCAGGGCTGGAACAGCAGGTACTGGCCGATGCACAGCACGCAGGCGACCATGCTGGCATAGGCCGTCAGGCGTACCGCGCCGATGCGCGCCACCGCCTGACCACTGCCGAACAGATACACCGCATAGCTGAGCGCACTGGCGAACACCAGCGCAGAACCAATCAGCGTGCGCCGGCCTTCGAGCTGGATGTCATGACCGAAGGCCAGCAACACGCCCAGATAGCTGACCAGCAAGGCCGCAACCTGGGTGCGGGTCGGGCGCTGCTTGAGCACCACCAGCGCAATCAGCACCACCAGCGTCGGGCTGAGGTAGAGGATCAACCGTTCCAGCGTGGCGCTGATGTATTGCAGGCCTAGGAAATCGAGATAGCTGGACAGGTAATAGCCGCTGAAACCCAGCAGCAACACCCGCCAGCGGTCGCCCGCCGACAAGGGCTGTGCGCGGCGTGCGGCCCACATGCCCATGGCAATGAAGAACGGGAAGGCGATCATCATCCGCAATGCCAGCAAGGCGGTGGCATCGGCACCGTGTCGATAGGCCAGTTTGACGATCACTGCCTTGCCGGAGGCGGCAATGGCGCCGGTGGCAGCCAGCAGCAGGCCACTTATCAGCAGCCGCCGGGAACTGGTGGGCAGGCTGGGCGCGGCCACAGCGGCCTCGCGCGGGGATGGAACAGTCACGGTGCTACGGCATCCGGGGGAGATGGCCTTCCATTATGGGCGCTGCGGCGTTTGGGCGTGGCTGCCGGGTAGGACCAGGCAGAAGCAGAAGCACCCCGCCCCCTTGCCTAATGCAAAGGGAGGGAGTCAAAGCATTGTCCGCAACTGCAGGATCAGCCTCCTCCCTTGCACGCAGCGCAGGGGAGGATTGAGGAGGGGTGCTTCTGCTTTTGTTGTCGCTGTTGCCAGCAACCCTCAACGCATCAACACAACTTCCTCGGCCGAAGTCGGATGAATCGCCACCGTTTCCTCCAGCTGCCTGCGCGTCACCCCGGCCTTCACCGCCACCGCAAAACCCTGCAGTATTTCGTCCGCACCTTCACCCAGCAGGTGGATCCCGACCACTTTTTCGTCCTCACCTGCGCACACCATCTTGAACAGGCTACGCACCTCGCCCTGTCCCAAGGCCTGCAGCATCGGACGGAACCGGCTGTAATAGGTACTTACCGCAGGAAAGCGCTTGCACGCCTCTTCTTCGCTCAAGCCGACGCTGCCCAATGGCGGGTGCGCGAACACGACGCTGGGGATGTTGTCGTAATCAAGCCGCGCCTCGGCCCGCCCACCCAGAACCCGATCCATCAGCTTGCGCGCAGCGGCAATCGCTACCGGGGTGAGAGTTACCCGCCCGGTCACATCGCCAACCGCATAGATACCCGGCACGGAGGTGTTCTGGTAGTCATCCACCTCGATCTGACCTTTTTCGCCCAGCTTCACGCCAGCCTGCTCCAGCCCCAGACCGCGCGTGTTCGGGCCGCGCCCGGTGGCAAACAGGACGGTATCGAACAAAGTCTTTTCCGGCCCGTTGTGCAGTTGCGCGCTGATACGCCCCTCCTGACGCCGCAGGGCTTCAAGCCTGCAGCCAAAGTGCAGATCAACACCTTGCAGGCGCAGGTTCTCGGCCAGTTGGTCAGAAAGCTCGGCATCAAAGTGATCCAGCAGACGCTGCCCACGCACCAACAAGGCCACTTCGCTGCCCAAGGCGCGCAGCACGCCGGCCAACTCCACCGCGATATAGCCGCCGCCCACCAGAGCGACCCGTTCCGGCCGCGCCTGCAGGGCAAAAAAGTCGTTGGAAACACCGCCCAGCTCGGCCCCGGGCAACTCCGGCTTGAGCGGATGCGCGCCGGTAGCGATGACCAGGTGTTCGGCCCGGAATTGGGTTCCGTCCTCGCTCTGCACGGTATGCGCGTCAATCAGGTGCCCACGGCTGCTGATGCGGACCACACCGGTTTCATCCAGTCGCTGCTGATAGCTGCGATGGATGTTTGAGATGTAGTGCTGGCGTCGCTCCAGCAAGGTTGGCCAGGACAGCGCCGGCTCGGCCGGTACATCGAAGCCCATCTGCCTTGCCAGACCGATACGCTCGGCCAGGTCCGCCGCCAACCACATCGCCTTCTTCGGCACGCAGCCGACATTGACGCAGGTGCCACCCAAGGGTGCCGGCTCCAGCATCGCCACCTTGGCTCCGTAGGACGCTGCACGGAACGCTGCCGCCAGGCCACCGGAACCACCGCCCAGCACCACCACATCGTAATTGCGTGCGCTCATTGGAAACGCTCCACGCGATACGGCGCGGGGTCGATTGCAGGTGCCTGCCCGGTTATCAAATCAGCCATCAATTGTCCGCTCCCACTACTCATGCTGATACCGAGCATGCCATGACCGGCTGCTAGCCATATGTGAGCATGCCGGGGCGAGCGACCCAGGATCGGCATGTCATCCCAGGTCATCGGCCGCCAGCCATACCAGTGCTGTTCCAGTGCAGGACCCAGCGGCTGTCGCAGATACAGCTGCGCGGCCTGCTGCAGGGCACGCAGGCGGGTTGCGTTCAACCGCGCGTCCTGCCCGGAGAACTCCATCGTGCCGCCAAGCCGCATGCAATCATCCCAGGCAATGACGAACACCGAGCGGTCCTTGAGCACCACCGGTCGGCTAGGCACCTGCGGCGGACGACTGCCGGTGATGGAATAACCCTTGCCGGGCTGGATCGGGACGCGCAGGCCAAGCTGAGCCGCCAACTGCGGCGACCAGGCGCCGGTTGCCAGCACCAGTTCGCCGGCGTGCCCCGCACCGCGACTGGTCTGCATCTGTACACCCTTGGCCTGTGGCTGGATGGACAGAAGCGTGCAGTGTTCGTCAATCCGGACACCGCGGGCACGCAGCACACGTGCGAGTTCAGCGGTATAACGGTCTGGCCGCAGACTGGCATCGCCCGGAAAGCGGATCGCGCCGACCACGCCAGCGTTGAACGCGGGCTCGCTGCGCAGGTAATCGGCACCGTCGATTATTTCAGTACCGATGCCCAGCCGCAGCAGGGCATCGCACTGGGCTGCATATGCCTGGAAATTGCGCTGTTCGCGGAACACATAGTCCAGCCCCTTGTCGGCAAATTCGCAGTCCAGCCGGTAGCGCTGCACCCACTGTGCCAAGCGCTGCCGCGAATCGTTCAACAAGGCCGCGCGCCCCTGCGCACTGCGCTGCCAGTCCTGCGGATTGCAACGCGCGACAAAGCGCAGCAACCACCGCCAAAGCGCTGGATCCATCCGTGGCGGGATATACAGCGGCGCCTGCGGCGACAGCATCCAGCGCAATGCCTGCAGCGGCACGCCGGGGGCGGCCAGCGGCGGTGCATGACTGGGCGTGATGGTGCCGCAGTTGCCGTGCGAGGTGGCTCCGCCCAGCGGGCCGGCATCGATCACCCGTACCTGCCGCCCGGCGTCGGACAACGCCAGCGCGGTAGCCAGGCCGGTGGCGCCGGCGCCAATGATCACTACATCGTCGTTGCGGATTCTCACCCGCGCATTTTATGGAGGGAAGAAGATCAGCGCCGCAGTGGTGGCAATTGCAAGTAAGTGAGCGCGCGCCATACCCACTCCACCGGCCCGAACTGGAAACGACGCAGCCATACATGGCTCAACGCTACCTGCGCCGCGAACACGCCCGCAGCAAACAGCAGCTGCCCTGCACGGCCCATCTGTTCAAACCAGCCCAGTCCATAGGCATAGAAAACCAATGTGCAGATCAGGGACTGCCCGAGGTAGTTGCTCAATGCCATGCGCCCGGCCGGTGCCAACCATTGCAGGTAGCGGCTCCAGCGTACCCCCCAGGCCAGATAGCCCAGGCACATCAGCAGGCCGGCGATGGCAGTGAGCGCGTACGCTGTTGCGCCGCGCATATCGAAACGCCCCGGTGGGTTGTAGGACTGCAGATAGACGCTTGAGAACATCACCGCCAGGCCGAGCGGCAGCAGCAGCCAGCGCAGCACTGCCCAAAGTCGCCGGTAGCGGGCGGGATCGGCGATGGCACCGCTGCGCGCAAACCAGGCACCGATCAGGAACATGCCCAGTACCTGCGGCCCTACCACCAGCAACGCGCCCAGCGACGCGCCCAGATCGCGCAGACGCTGCGCGACCGCCTGTACATAGCTGCCATGTCCATAGGCTTGCCGCTGCGCTTCGATCGAGGCAACTGCGGCAGTCTGCTGCGCGCTGCTGGCATCGGCCGGGGCGAACTGCATCAACACTCCCAGCAGCAGCATCAACACCGCCGCTCCCACATAGGCCGCTGTACCCAATACCGGCAGCCAGCTGCGCGGTGCCTCGCGGAACGCCAGCAACGCAAACGACAGCAAGGCGTACGCCACCAGGATATCGCCGGACCACAGCAGCACCGCGTGCAACGCGCCGATGATCAACAAGCCCAGGCTGCGACGCAGATAGAAGCGGGTGAAGTCGCGGCCGGCACTGCTGGCACGCTGCGCCATCACCGCGAAGCCGGCACCGAACAAAAGCGAGAACAGGGTGAAGAACTTGCCCTGCACGAAAATGTAGACGAAGGCATCGGCCCAATAGTCGGCGCCCTGCCAATGCGGATCGATACCGGTGAAGGACATGTTCAAGGGCCCACTGAAGGCCTCCATGTTCATCAGCAGGATGCCGAACAAGGCAAAGCCGCGCAGCACATCCAAGGTGGCGATGCGCTCACTGGCTGCCACGGGCTGGAAAGCGGAAGTGGACAACGGCGACATCCTTCAGCAACGAGTGCGCGATTAGAGCATGCGCGCCCAGGTAGTGCCGAGCCATGCTCGGCAGGGGCTTTCCCCGCATCGGCGCCGACAACGCTGCACAGCTGTTTCCCGCCCAAGACGCGACGCTATGACTGCCTCAACGCTACCAAGTGCTTACCCCTCCCCAACCCTCCCCTTCGCTGCGCGAAAGGGAGGCAGCAAAGTCGCTGCATGCACTGCCCCTCCCCTTTGGCGTAGCCAAGGGGGAGGTTGGGAGGGGGTAGCTTCTGTTGTTGCTTGTGAAGCTGCAAAGGCCAGAACCAAAGCTCAAAGCTCAACTGCAACCCCCTCCCCAACCCTCCCCTTCGCTGCGCGAAAGGGAGGGAGCAACGCTGTAGTGGCGCCCCCAGCGCGCGCGGGGCGGGAAAGGGGGAGAGCGGTGAAGGCAAAGCACCGCCCCAAAAAAA
>NZ_JBRRBO010000079.1:0-6289 GCF_056756175.1 Stenotrophomonas sp. STEN240
TCGCTCGCTTGGTTCTCCTAATCTTGCCACACCCAACCCCCCCCCCTCCCCCCCCCGGGCGCCCCCCCCCCCCCCACTACAGTCGCGCACAGCACCAACCGCACTGGACAATTTGTCCGGACATATTGCAGGATCGGAACAGGTATGACCTTTCCACGTTCCTGTAACAGGAGTCCGGCATGTTGTCCGAAGTGAAGGCTGTCACCCTTGGCGTAAGCGATCTGCAGCGAGCCTGCGCCTTCTATGAAAACGCACTTGGCTACCGCGTGCAGGCACGCGGTGCGCTATCCGCCGAGCTCGCACCGCTATGGCGTTTTGATCCCGGCCTGCGCGGCGAATACGCGGTGCTCGCCCCCGATGATTCCGGCCTCGGTCGGATCCGCCTGTTGGCCTTCGACGCGCCCGGCCAGCGCCTGTGGAATGCCGACAATCTGTACAACGGCAGCGGCTATTACGCACTCAACTTCCGCTGCCGTGATGCGCTGGCGACCATGCAGGCCATCCAGACCGCTGGCGGCAGCAGTGCGCACGAGCCCAGCTATTGGGAAGTGAGCGAGGAAGTCGCGGTGCGTGATTCGATCAATGACGATCCCGATGGCATCCGCCTGGATGTGTTTTCCTATGAACGCGGCGGTGATCTGCGCGGCCCGCTCAACACCGACGTCAGCGTGGTGCAGACCATTGCCCTGGCCACCCGCGACGTGGCGCGCTCGGTGGCGTTCTACAAGGCGTTGGGCTTCGAGGTGTTGTTCGACCGCGTGCTCGACTTCCCCGAGCTGCAGACCCTGTTGGGTACCGACCGGCCGGTGCGCATCCACAACGTCAATCTGATCAAGGACGGCCACATCGTGCCCGGCCGCGTGGAAATGTTTGCCTATCTGGACATGGAGCATCTGCCGGACGCACCGCTGCGTGATGTCGCGGTGCCGCCCAATATCGGCATTCTCTCGGCCACCCTGCTCAGTGATGCACTGGATGCCGATGTCAACCAGCTGCAGCAGCTGGGCGCGCAGTTGATTGCACGTGCGGAGCTCGACGTGCCGGGCTTTGGGAACTTCAGCATCGCGACGCTGCTCGGACCCGATGGCGAGCAGCTGGAGCTGTTGCGGCCGGCATGAGGCAACATCACCGCAGCCGCTGCGGGGCGGCTGCGGTGCGTCCCATCAGCGTGTTGCCAGCTGTGCCGCCAATGCCGCGGTACGCCCCTGGTAGTCGTCCTGCGGCTGCGCATGCAGCGTCACCGGTACCTGCAGTGCGAGCAGCTGCTGATCGCAGTCAGCCAGCGCGACGCCCTTGAACAGCTCCGGCAGCTGCGCGCCGATGCGCAACAGCTCGACCAAATTGGCGTGTACCTGCGCGGTATCCGGCGCGGCCACCAAACGCCGCGCGGCCGCGCTGGGTTGCAACCAGGGCCATAGCAGATGACGCTCGCGCTCCCATTGCCAGGCCTCGGCCATGTGCCCGCCGGCAGCATGGATGGCAGGATCGGGCAGCCGCGCCAGCAGCGTTTTGCATTCGTCTGACTGCAGCAGCCAAGGCTGGTGCAGCACCACTTCCTTCAAACGGCTGCCCAACCACTGTGCAAGCGCCGGTACATAGGCCACCGCTGCTTCATGCGCATGCACGGCGATGGCCTGCCCCGCAGCCAGCGCATCAATCACCGCACGCAGTGCCGCCTGCATTGTCTGCGCGCTCAGCGGCGTGGTGATCTCGGCCGAACCGGCATGGCCGGGAAGCTCGATGGCGATCCGGGTGCATGCATCCACCGGCAACGCCGCCAGCGGCAACGGAGCCTGGCCCGGCGCATGGATGTGCAGCACAGCATCGTCGCCACCGCGTTGCAGCCACACGGCCACTTCGCCCACCGGCGTATCGACGATGCGTCGTGACCAGCCCGGCACCTCACGTGCAGCCAGCGCCACCGGCAGGGCGGGTGCCGACGTGGTCTGCTGCAGGATGGCATCCATGCGCCGATGCAGCCCTTCCACGCCATCGGGTTCTTCCACACTGATCACGTTGTCCGGCAATGCCGGCAGGCGCTGCCGATGGCTCAGCAGTACATCGTCGTGGCGGTAGATCAGCCAGCTTGGGCAACGCAGCTCGCCCACACGCTGCCGCTCGGTATAGCGGAACGCCGCACCGTAGCCACTGCGATAGTTGTCGCCGACATCGAGGATGTCCATCGCCGCGCCGTGCGTGCCCTGCGCGTCATAAGGCTGCAGCGCGATCGCGCATTCTGCGGACGGATCACACCACGGGAAGAAATACAGCTGCTCACGCATGCGTGACCACAACCAGCGCAGGTGCCCGCCATCCCAGCTCGGAACGAACGGCGGCAGGTACCGATCGGTGTAGCGCGCACGCTCGGCATCGTTGAACAAGGCATAGCCATCGATGATCAGGCAGTGCAGGCGTTCGGGCGCGATCCATGCCAGGTGCATGCCGATCAGGCCGCCGGTATGCATGCCGAACAGGGCGAAGCGTTCGATGCCAAGTGCATCGGCAAGCTCCAGTGTTGCCTCGGCAAAACGATCGATGCCCGGCGCCGCATCGGCCAACGCATCGGAATAGCCAAAGCCCGGTGTATCCGGTGCTATCACCGTATAGCGATCGGCAAAGCGCTCGATCATCTGCAACCACATGCGCGAATTCTGCGGTGATTGATGCAACAGCATCAGCACCGGGCCCTGCCCTGCGTAGCGGTAATGCACGGTGCGATCACCGATGCGGATGAACTGGCGGCTTGTGGTTGCAGTCTGCATGGTCTCGTCACGGCGGCTGTAATGATTATTGTTATATCAATAAATCAATTAAGACCGTGTTGGGCGTGCACCGCGTATCGCCACTGGAAGTTTATGTGCTGCAACTGCAGCAATATCAATTCAAATGACCTAACAACAACACCTATAGGACAAATGAAACAGCGCATTCATAGTTGTAATACTCAGTTTTTCAATTAGATACAGAAGAACAGGCACACATCCGCAGTTGCAAAAAACCTGCAATAGTCCGGTTGATTGTCCGGACAAATGACGGAATACTCATTAGGAAGCATTGATATATCTATATGGCGATGCTTGTCCCACCCGAACGAGCTTTTCCTTCATCACGCTACGAGGCGAGTCATGAAAGATGTTCTGTACCGGAGTGCGTTAACTGTTGCGATCATGACGGCCATCGGCAGCGGCGATGCCTACGCCCAGTCGTCCGAGAAAGAAGCCGTGCAGCTGGACCAGGTCAGCGTGACCGCCCAGCGTCGCGAAGAACAAGTGCAGAAAACACCGCTCAGCATGAGCGTGATCAGCGGGCCGGCGTTGGACCGCATGCAGATCAAGCGCGTGGATGACATCAAGTTCACCACGCCCAACATCATCATCGAACAGAACACCGGCACCAGCTCGGGCGCCAAGATCATCATGCGCGGCGTTGGCGCCGACGAGTCGATGTTCACCAACGACCCGGCGGTTGCGCTGTACATCGACGATGTCTACATAGCCCGCCAGAACGGCGCCATGCTCGACCTCTACGACGTGGACCGCATCGAAGTACTGCGCGGCCCGCAAGGCACGCTGTATGGCCGCAATGCCACCGGCGGTGCGATCCGCTACATCTCCAAGAAGCCCACCGGCGAGGACAAGCTGAGCTTCGATGCCAGCATCGGCAACCTGGGCCGCCTGGATGGCCGCGCGATGTTCGCCACCCGCATCGGTGAAACCCTGGACGTGTCGGCTGCGGTATTGAGCCGCAACCGCGACGGCATCATGCATGACATCACCAACGACCGCTGGGTCAACGACCAGAAGGTGCTGGCCGGGCGCCTGGCGTTTGCCAGCACCTGGGGCGAGTCGTCCTATGCCACGCTGAGCATCGACCGCCTGCGCGAGCGCTCCACGCCGGCCTGGGGCACGCCGGTGGCACTGGACAAGGCAACCGACACCGTTTCGCCCAAGCTGGGCAGCTATTACAAGACCGAAACCGATACGCGCGGCATCAACGATCTGGATCAGTTCGGCGTGGCCCTGACCAACGAAACCGACTTCGGCGCGTTCTCCTGGCGCAGCATCCTGCATTACCGCACGCTGGACCACCACTTCTACATGGACGTGGATGGCACCGACCAGATGCGTTACCACCTGGAGCAGGACCAGAAGCAGAACCAGAAGGGCTACGAAGCGCAGTTCACCTCGCAGCTGGATGGCCCCTTCAGTTGGGTGGCCGGTGTGTTCGCCTTCTGGGAGCACAACAACCAGCCCACCCGCAATGACATCTTCACCCGTGGTGGCACCAACTTCGTCGAGCAGGACACCTCCGCCTACGCGGTGTACGCGCAGGGTGATTACAAGTTCACCGACAAGCTGACCCTGACCCTGGGTGGCCGGTACAGCTATGAGAACAAGGACTTCTCGGTACGCTCGGTGAAGGCCAACGGCGACCCGAACTACAACAAGGCGCTCGAAAAGAGCTGGACCCGCCCCGACTGGAAAGTACTGCTTTCCTACGACTTCAGCGACAACGTGATGGGCTACGCCAGCGTCACCACCGGCTTCAAGAGTGGTGGCTTCAACGGCCGTGGCACCACCTACGCCACCGTCACCCCGGTGGATGCGGAAACGCTGCGCGCGTACGAGGTCGGCGTGAAGTCGACGCTGTGGGACAACCGGCTGCGCTTGAACGCCGACTATTACCGTCTGGACTACGACGGCATCCAGCTCACCGCGGTGAACTCGGACGGCGTGTTCGTGATGACCAACGCCACCGGTGCGCTGATCCAGGGCTTCGAGGTGGAAGCGCAGGCACAGCTGACCAGCAAGCTGCGCGTGGATGCCAGCATCGGCACCATCGATGGCGAGTACAAGGACTATGCGGCGATCAACGCGGCCTACTTCAACGGCCGCTCGATGAAGAGCTCGCCGGACATGCAGTGGACCTTGGCTGGCACCTATGTGCAGCCGGTCGGCGATGCCGACCTGGTGTTCAGCGCGCAGGCCCGCCATACCGATGAGTACTACCAGAACCAGGACACCTCGCGGCTGATCATGACCCGCGCCAACACCGAGTACAACGCGCGCATCTCCTACGAGCCGCGTGATGCCAACTGGTCGGTGGCCGCCTGGGGCAAGAACCTGAGCAACGAGATCTCCTCCACCGGTGGCTTCGACATTGCCGGGCTGGGTATCGGGGTGATCTACCCGAACGTGCCGCGCACCTACGGCGTCGAGTTCAAGTACCGCTTCTGGTAAGCACCACCTCACCGTTGCACGCATCGCTCCCGCATGGGAGCGATGTCTTTTGGAGACCACGATGGATTACCAATTGCTGTTGTTGTTGCACCTGTTGATCGGCGGCTACTGGCTGGGCGGTGACCTTGGCGTGTTCTACATCGCCGGCAAGATCGCCGACCCGGCGCAACCGCTGCCGGTGCGCCTGTTTTCAGCCAAGGCGATGATGCTGCTGGACATGATTCCGCGCAGCTGCCTGATCATGGCCTTGGGCACCGGCCTGACCATCGCCAGCAAGGCCGGCCTGCTGCCGCTCGATGGCTGGCTGTGGCTGGTATGGCTGGGCACCGTTGCGTGGCTGGGCCTGGCCTGGGCAGCCTTCATCAAGGAACACTCTGCGGCAGGACTGCGCATCGCCCGCGTCGATTTCTATCTACGCCTGCTGGTGCTGGTGGGCTGCGTGGCGGCCGGCATCGATGCCTTGAGTGATGGCGGCTTCATCGCACAGAGCCGCTGGTTGGGCGCCAAGCTGATCCTGTTCGCCGGCATCATCAGCATGGGCTTGCTGGTACGCATCCAGCTGCGTCCGTTCGGCCCCTTGTTCGGCAAGGTGGTGACTGGAACCGCGAGTGATGCAGACCAGCAGTCGCTCAAGCAGCTGGTGGCACGGGTAAAGATCCCGGTGCTGTGCATCTGGATGATCATTCTGGCGATCATGGTGCTGGGCAAGCTCAAGCCGTTCTGAGGTGTGCCGAACGCAGTGAACGACAAAGGCCCGCGCAAGCGGGCCTTTGTTGTTGTGCAACCACGCGCGATGCCATGGCCGTTGTAGGAGCGGCGTAAGCCGCGAAGCCCGCACATCATCAGATTGCACAACTATCCGCAACTTCAACAGTGCCAGCTTCGCGGCTGACGCCGCTCCTACAAACAGCTTGCGACCCATGCTTTTCATTTGTGGGAGCGGCGTCAGCCGCGAAGCAGGCACATCATCAGATTGCACCACGGCCAGCGACTTCAACAATGTCAGCTGCGCGGCGTGGGCCGCGCACTCCAACAGCGAGTTGCGCCAG
>NZ_JBRRBO010000080.1:0-5883 GCF_056756175.1 Stenotrophomonas sp. STEN240
GGGCCTCCCGGGTGCCCCCCCCGGCGCCGCTTGGCCCGCCACTACACAGGCAAACGCTTGCCGAGCATGGCTCGGCTCTACACAGGCAAACGCTTGCCGAGCATGGCTCGGCTCTACACAGGCAAACGCCTGCCGAGCATGGCTCGGCTCTACACAGGCAAACGCTTGCCGAGCATGGCTCGGCACTACGGAATGCAAAAAAAACGCCGGCTGTTGGCCGGCGTTTTTTATGTGCGTTGCTGCAGACCTCAGTGCTTGAGGTTGCGGCGCAGACGCTCCAGGGCTTGCAGCTGGGCCGTGATTTCCGCCAGCTTCTGCTGTGCCTCGGCCAGCTCCATGGCTTCGCCACGGTGGGCCAGCACGCGCTCTGCTTCTTCCTTGGCCTTGCGCACCGATGCTTCATCGATGTCGGTAGCGCGGATGGCGGTGTCGGCCAGCACGGTCACGACCTGCGGCTGTACTTCCAGGATGCCGCCGGAAATGGCGAAATCAAGGTGTTCCCCTGCAGCGGTGGTGACCACGACCTTACCCGGCTTCAGACGGGTGATCAGCGGTGCGTGCTTGGGCGCGATGCCCAGCTCGCCCAGCTCACCGGTGGCCACGACCAGGGTCGCTTCGCCGCTGAAGATCTGCTGCTCGGCACTGACGATGTCGCAACGGATGGTGCTCATGGATCTCTCTTCGCCTGGTTGGGTGGGCCTGCGCCCACCGCAGGTTGCCGCGTGGGCGGAGCGAACTCCGCCCTACGTGGAATTAGGCCTTTTCAGCCATCTTCTTGGCCTTCTCGACCGCTTCTTCGATGCTGCCGACCATGTAGAACGCCTGCTCCGGCAGGTGGTCGTACTCACCATCGACGATGGCCTTGAAGCCACGGATGGTGTCCTTCAGCGGCACGTACTTGCCCGGCGAGCCGGTGAACACTTCGGCCACGTGGAACGGCTGGCTGAAGAAGCGCTCGATCTTACGGGCGCGCGACACCGATTCCTTGTCTTCCTGGGACAGTTCGTCCATACCCAGGATGGCAATGATGTCCTTCAGTTCCTTGTACTTCTGCAAGGTCTGCTGGACGCGCTGTGCGGTGTCGTAATGCTCGGTACCAATGACCTGCGGGTCCATCTGGCGCGAGGTCGAATCCAGCGGATCCACGGCCGGGTAGATACCCAGCGAGGCGATCGAACGCGACAGGGTCACGGTCGAATCCAAGTGGGCGAACGTGGTGGCCGGCGACGGATCGGTCAAGTCATCGGCGGGCACGTAGACGGCCTGGATCGAGGTGATCGAGCCGGACTTGGTCGAGGTGATGCGCTCCTGCAGGACGCCCATTTCCTCAGCCAGGGTCGGCTGGTAACCCACTGCCGACGGCATACGGCCGAGCAGTGCCGACACTTCGGTACCGGCCAGGGTGTAGCGGTAGATGTTGTCGACGAACAGCAGCACGTCCTTGCCGCGGCCGCTGGCGTCCTTCTCATCACGGAAGTACTCCGCCATGGTCAGGCCGGTCAGGGCGACGCGCAGACGGTTGCCCGGCGGCTCGTTCATCTGGCCGTACACCATCGCGACCTTATCAAGGACGTTGGAGTCCTTCATCTCGTGGTAGAAGTCGTTGCCCTCACGGGTACGCTCACCCACGCCGGCAAACACGGACAAGCCGCTGTGTGCCTTGGCGATGTTGTTGATCAGTTCCATCATGTTGACGGTCTTGCCGACGCCGGCGCCGCCGAACAGGCCGACCTTGCCGCCCTTGGCGAACGGGCACATCAGGTCGATGACCTTGATGCCGGTTTCCAGCAGCTCGGTCGAGGAAGACTGGTCTTCATACGACGGCGCAGCGCGGTGGATTTCCCACGTGTCCGAAGCCTGCACTGGGCCGGCTTCGTCGATCGGGCGACCCAGCACGTCCATGATGCGGCCCAGGGTGCCAGCGCCGACCGGCACCGAGATGGCGCGGTTGGTGTTGGTGGCAACCAGGCCACGCTTCAGGCCGTCGGTGGAGCCCAGCGCGATGCAACGGACAACGCCGTCGCCGAGCTGCTGCTGCACTTCCAGCGTGATTTCGGTGTTGTCGACCTTCAGCGCGTCGTACACCTTCGGCACATCGCTGCGCGGGAATTCGACGTCGACGACCGCGCCGATGATCTGAACGATCTTGCCCTGACTCATTGCTGCATCCTCTAAATGTGTGCTGTTGACTGCGCGCGTTAAACCGCTGCCGCGCCGCTGACGATTTCGGAGATTTCCTGGGTGATCGCTGCCTGGCGGGCCTTGTTGTAGACCAGCTGCAGGGTTCCGATCATCTTGTTCGCGTTGTCGCTTGCCGCCTTCATCGCCACCATGCGAGCTGCGTGCTCGGAGGCAACATTCTCCAGCACCGCCTGATACACCAACGATTCGATATAGCGGGTGATCACGTGCTCAAGCACGGTTGCTGCGTCGGGCTCGTACAGGTAATCCCAGTCGTGCGAAGCCACCTGCTTTTCAGCAGCCGGCAACGGCAGCAGCTGGTCGAAGCTGGCCTTCTGCGTCATCGTGTTGATGAAGCGGTTGTACACCAGGTAGACGCGGTCAACCTTGCCTTCGGTGTAGGCATCGAGCATGACCTTGATCACGCCGATCAGCGTTTCCAGCTTGGGCTGGTCGCCGATGTTGGCCACCGAGGCGGCCATGTTGACGTTGACACGACGGAAGAACGCGCCGGCCTTCTGGCCAACGGTCACCACGTCGATCTCCGCGCCCTTGTCCTGCCACTCGCGCATTTCCGTAACGGTCTTGCGGAACAGGTTGTTGTTCAAGCCGCCAGCCAGACCGCGATCAGACGAGATCACGATGTAGCCCACGCGCTTGACCTGCGCGCGTTCCACCAGGAACGGATGCTGGTAGTCGGTGCTGGCCTGGGCCAGGTGACCGATCACCTGCTTCATCGCCTGCGCGTACGGACGCGAGGTCTTCATCCGATCCTGCGCTTTGCGGATCTTGGAGGCCGAGACCATTTCAAGCGCGCGCGTCACCTTGCGGGTGTTCTGCACGCTCTTGATCTTGGTTTTGATTTCGCGTCCGCTTGCCATCTTTTATTCCCGTGGCGCGAGGTCGAACCCCGCGTTTGCCGTACAGCGGAGCCAGGCTCCGCTGCTTTCAGTCGTGCGGAGCAGGGCTCCGCACTACAGGACTGGTATTACCAGGTGCCGGTGCTCTTGAAATCGGCGATGCCCTTCTTGAAGGCAGCTTCGATCTCGTCGTTCCAGCCACCGGTGGCGTTGATCTTGCTGATCAGCTCGCCTGCGGTGTTGGCAAAGTGCGCATGCAGGCCGGCTTCGAAACCGAGCAGCTTGTTGACCGGCACGTCGTCGAGGAAGCCCTCGTTGACGGCGTAGATCGACAGTGCCTGGTCGGCAATCGACATCGGCGCGTACTGCTTCTGCTTCATCAGCTCGGTGACGCGCTGACCGCGCTCCAGCTGCTTGCGGGTAGCTTCGTCCAGGTCCGAGGCGAACTGCGCGAACGCAGCCAGCTCACGGTACTGGGCCAGCGAGATACGAATACCGCCGGACAGCTTCTTGATGATCTTGGTCTGGGCAGCACCACCAACGCGCGACACCGAGATACCGGCGTTGACGGCCGGACGGATACCCGCGTTGAACAGATCGGTTTCCAGGAAGATCTGGCCGTCGGTGATCGAGATCACGTTGGTCGGAACGAAGGCGGAAACGTCGCCAGCCTGGGTTTCGATGATCGGCAGTGCGGTCAGCGAACCGGTCTTGCCGGTGACGGCGCCGTTGGTGAACTTCTCCACGTACTCTTCCGACACGCGAGCTGCGCGCTCGAGCAGGCGGGAGTGCAGGTAGAACACGTCACCCGGGTAGGCTTCGCGGCCCGGCGGGCGCTTCAGCAGCAGCGAGATCTGGCGGTAGGCAACAGCCTGCTTGGACAGATCGTCGTACACGATCAGGGCGTCTTCGCCGCGATCCATGAAGTACTCACCCATGGTGCAGCCGGAGTAGGCGCTGATGTACTGCATCGCTGCCGATTCGGAAGCGGTGGCAGCCACGACCACGGTGTGGGCCAGGGCGCCGTTCTCTTCCAACTTGCGCACGATGTTGGCAACGGTCGAGGCCTTCTGGCCGATCGCTACGTACACGCACTTGATGCCGGTGCCCTTCTGGTTGATCACCGCATCGATCGCCATCGCGGTCTTGCCGGTCTGACGGTCACCGATGATCAGCTCGCGCTGGCCACGGCCGATCGGGATCATCGCATCGACCGACTTGTAACCGGTCTGCACCGGCTGGTCGACCGACTTGCGCCAGATCACGCCCGGAGCAACACGCTCCACCGGCGCGGTCAGCGAGGTGCCCAGCGGGCCCTTGCCGTCGATCGGCTCGCCCAGCGCGTTGACCACGCGGCCGAGCACTTCCGGACCCACCGGCACTTCCAGGATGCGGCCGGTGGTCTTGGCCACGTCGCCTTCGCGCAGGTTCTGGTAATCACCCAGGACCACGGCGCCGACCGAGTCGCGCTCCAGGTTCAGGGCCAGGGCGTAGGTGTTGTTCGGCAGTTCGATCATTTCGCCCTGCATCACGTCGGCCAGACCGAAGATGCGCACGATACCGTCGGACACGCCGGTGACGGTGCCTTCGTTGCGCGATTCTGCGGACAGGGCGACCTTCTCGATGCGGGTCTTGATCAGTTCGCTGATTTCAGAGGGGTTGAGCGTGGTAGCCATCGTCAAGTCCTAGTGCCGGCAATCAAGCCGACGTTAAATTGAATTCAGTGGGCGAGCGCAGACTGCAGGCGCGACAGCTTGCCTTTCAGCGAGCCGTCGATCACCACGTCACCGGCGTCGATCACGGCGCCGCCGATCAGCGAAGCGTCAACCGCGGTCGATACCTCGACCTCGCGGCCGAAGCGCTTGCACAGCGCAGCCTTGATCTTTTCCAGCTCGTCAGCGGACATCTGCGTGGCCGAGGTCACGGTGGCTTTCACCACGTGTTCGGCTTCGGCGCGCAACTGCTCGAACAGACCGGCGATTTCCGGCAGCTGCTGCAGACGGCGCGACTGCGCCAGCAGGCTCAGGAAACGGCCGTAGTTTTCGTCCGCCGCTTCCGGAGCCAGCAGCGCGACGGCGTCGCCGCGTGCCAGTTCCGGATTCGACAGCAAGGCCGACACGCGCGGATCGGCAGCAACGCGGGCGGAGAACGCAAGCGCGTCCGACCACGGCGCGAACTTGCCTTCGTCACGCGCAATCGCAAAGGCGGCGCGGGCGTACGGGCGGGCAAGCGTGAGGGCCTGGCTCATCTCAGATCTCCGCAGCCAGCTCGTCGAGCAGCGCCTTGTGGGCGTTGGCATCGATTTCGCGCTTGAGCAGCTTTTCGGCGCCGGTCACGGCCAGAGCAGACACCTGCTTGCGCAGATCTTCACGGGCACGGTTGGCGGCAGCGTCGATTTCAGCCTGGGCCAGGTCTTTCTGGCGGTTGGCTTCGGCGATGGCTTCGTTCTTGGCAGCTTCAACGATCTGGTTCGCACGGGCGTGAGCCTGGTCGATGATCTCGTTGGCTTTGCCGCGCGCTTCTTTCAGCGCCTCGTTGACCTTTACTTCCGCCTGCGCCAGATCTTTCTGGCTGCGGTCGGCAGCGGCCAAGCCTTCAGCGATCTTCTGCTGGCGCTCTTCAATGGCCTTCAACAACGGCGGCCAGATCTTGGTCGCGATGATCCAGATCAGCAAGGCAAAGGCCAGGGCCTGTGCAAAGAGAGTGAGATTGATATTCATGATTAGCTCGATCGCTGGTGTCGGGGGGTGGTTTCGCCGCCCGCGCGACCCCACCCAAACAAAAACCCCAAAAGGGGGGCCACCACCACCCCCCCCCCACCCAAAAAAAGGAAACCCCAGCC
>NZ_JBRRBO010000081.1:0-5678 GCF_056756175.1 Stenotrophomonas sp. STEN240
GGCTTTCCCGGTAAGGCCACTGCCGAGCATGGCTCGGCACTACAACCGGTGAGGCCTCTTGCCGAGCATGGCTCGGCACTACAGAGGCTTCGCTGGGAAAGCCCTTGCCGAGCATGGCTCGGCACTACAGTGGCCTTGCCGGGAAAGCCCTTGCCGAGCATGGCTCGGCACTACGGGGCCATGCTCAGCCGGCTTTGGGCGTCAGCTTCAGCAGCTTTGCATTGCTGCCGTCTTCCAGCAGCCACAGCGCGCCGTCCGGGCCCTGCTCCACTTCGCGGATGCGGTTGCCCATGTCGAAGCGCTCGGCCTCGCGTGCCTTGTCGCCATCAAAAGCGACCCGTACCAGCGACTTGGACGAAAGCCCGCCGATGAAGCCGCTGCCCTGCCACTTCGGGAACAGGGTGCCGTTGTAGATGATGAAGCCGGCCGGCGAGATCACCTGGCGCCATGTGACTACCGGGGCGATGAATTCCGGGCGGGTGTCGTGATCCGGGATCGGGCGGCCGTCGTAGTGGTCGCCGTTGGAAACGATGGGGTAGCCGTAGTTGCCGCCGCGCTGGATCAGGTTCAGCTCGTCGCCGCCCTTCGGGCCCATCTCGTGTTCCCACAACTTGCCGTTGCCGTCGAAAGCCAGGCCGAGCACGCTGCGGTGGCCCAGCGACCATACCTGGTCGGCCGGCGCGCCCTGCGCCACGAACGGATTGTCCGCCGGCACGCTGCCGTCGTCGTTGAGGCGGATGATCTTGCCCAGGTTGGTTTTCATGTCCTGCGCCGGGTCGAACTTCTGCCGCTCGCTGGAGCTGATCCACAGCTTGCCGTCCGGGCCGAACGCCAGCCGGTGGCCGTAATGGCCGCGCCCTGTGACCTTCGGCGTCTGCCGCCAGATCACCTGCGTATCAGTCAGTTTGCCACCACCATCGGCATCGAGAACCAACTTGGCGCGTGCCACGGCCGCTCCACGGGTGTCGTCTTCGCCGTCTTCGGCATAGCTGTAATAGACCAGCCCATTGCTGGCGAACTGCGGGTGCACCAGCACATCACCCAAACCGCCTTGGCCGCCGTAAGCCACCGCAGGCACGCCGCTGACGTTGCCGCGCTTGCCGCTGGCCGGGTCGAAGTGGACCAGCTTGCCGCCCTTCTCCGTCACCAGCAGGCTGCCGTCGGGCAGGAAGGTCATCGCCCAGGGTTCATTGAAACGGGCCGCCTCGGTGGCGTTGAACGGCCATTGCGCGGGCTTTACCGCTGCTTCGGCGGCCGGGTCCGGGTCGGCGGCGCAGGCGCTGGTGAACAAGGCCGGGGCCAGGGCCAGGGTCATGCTGAGCAGAAGGGTACGGGGCATGGGAGTCTCCAGAAGCGGGAAGCGATACCAGAGCAGGGTTGTACACCATGGCAGCCGATGCTGTCCCTTTGAGGGATGGGACTGGCGCACGGAATCGCTTAACGTAGCGGCCGAGCGCCCGTGGACGTTGGGCCGCTACATCCACAAAAAGGAGTTTTTAAAAGATGAAAGCACAGATCTATCGCCCCTCGGCCGCGTTTATCGCCGCTGCCTGGACCGCATTGTTGCTGGGGGCGGCTGCCTATCTGGTTGGCCTGTTCAATGCGCAGATGCTGCTCAACGAGAAGGGCTATTACCTGACCCTGCTGCTGTTCGGCCTGTTCTCGGCGGTATCGCTGCAGAAGAGCGTGCGTGACCGGCTGGAGAACATCCCGGTGAGCAGCCTGTATTACAGCCTGTGCTGGTTTGCCCTGCTGTGCGCGTTGTTGCTGCTGCTGGTGGGCTTGTGGAACGCCACCCTGCTGCTCAGCGAGAAGGGCTTCTACGGCATGTCGTTCGCGCTGTCGTTGTTCGGCGCGGTTGCCGTGCAGAAGAACACCCGTGATGTGATGGCCGCCGATGCGGCCTACGGCGCGCCGCCGCTGCCGCCGCAGGAGTGATCCCAAAGCCACTCCCGCCTGGTGCGGGAGTGGCTGCAGGCAATCAGCTGTCGCTGGGTTGATCCTGCTCCGGGTGCTGCGCCGTGTGGCGGGCAACGATGCCGGTCGCGGTGACCCCGCCGGTGGCGTTGCCAATCGTGCAGAACACATCGGGAATGGTATCCACCGCCAGCAATACGCCCAGCGGTTCCACCGGCAGGCCCAGGCTCTGGGTGATCGGCATGTTGTTGGTCATGAAGTTGGCCTGGCCGGGCAGGCCGGTTGAGCCCATGCTGATCGCGGCCGCCAACAGCACCGCCACCGCGTACTGCGAGGCATGCACGTCGATGCCGTACAGCCAGGCGATGAAGCTGGCCACGGCGATGTACTGCGCCGGGCTGGTGATGCGGAACAGCGACACCGCCATCGGCAATACCAGCGAGGTCAACGCGGGCGGGTAGCCCAGCCGGTTGCGCGCGCTGTCAATCATGGCCGGCAACGAGGCCAGCGAGGATTGCGTGCTGCCGGCAATCACCTGCACCGGCACCAGCGCGCTGGCGAAACGACGGATCGGCTCGCCGGCGGCGAAGCGTGCCACCACGTACAGCAGCAGGGTGATCAGGATGTAGATCACGCACATCAGCACGATGTAATAGCCCAGCACGCCGAGGATGCTCATGCCGACCTCGGCGCAGACCACGAACACCAGCGCGAACACGCCTACCGGCGCCGCCCACAGCACCCAGCGCACGATGGTGATCATGGTGTCGGCGATGATGCGGATGATGTCCAGGATGCGCTCGCGGCGCTCGGGTTGCTGGCGGCTCAGCGCAAAGCCGAAGAACATCGCAAACGCCACCAGCGGCAGCATCGCGCTGGAGGCGGCTGCCGCCAGCGCGTTGCTGGGAATCAACGAGCTGATCCACTGCGCGGCACTGAGCGGGGTGGCGGCCGTGGTCGGCGAGCGCAGCGCATCGCGGAAAGCCTGGATGTTGTCGGCATCGCGCGGCAGCAGGTCCAGCAGAAGCGGTGTGATGACTGCGGAGAACGCCGCCGAACCCACCAGCAGGATCAGGAACACGATGATCGCGTTGCGTGCGGTACGCCCGGAGGCGGCGGCATTGCTGGCGGTATTGACGCCAACGATGACCAGCGCGGTCACCAAGGGCACCACCGTCATCTGCAGCGCATTGAGCCAGAGCCGGCCGATCGGGCGCAGCACATCGGCAATCTGCAGCGCCAGCACCTGGTCATAGGCGGTGAGCGACAGGCCGACGATGGCGGCCAGCACCAGCGCGATCAGCACCTTGACCGGTGCGGAGACCTTGGAAGATTTTGCGGGTGCGCTGTCGGTCATGGAGAGAAAGCTTGTCTAAAGGAAGGGAAGATGCCCTGAACCGGACAAATGCTCAACGAGTGGTTTCTGAAAGTTGCGGCAGGCCCCAGCTGCGTTGCAGGCGCTGGTACTGCGCGGCTGGCAGCAGCACGAACAGCGGCTTGGCCTGCGGCGACAGCCACGCCAGCAGCGCTGACATGCGCTCGGGCTCCATCGCGGTGCAACCGGCGGTGGCTTCGCCGGGCTGGCGCCACAGGTGGGCGAAGATGCAGCTGCCCTGGCCAGGAGCGGCGTCCGGGTTGTGTTCGATGACGAAACCTTCGCGGTAACGGCGGTCGCCGTTGTTGTGCAGGTCCAGCCGCATGGCCTCGGTAGACCCCTTCACAGCGGCCTCGCCGACCTTGCTGGCATCGACGATCTGGTTGTACAGCGGCGAGGCCGGTACATCCATGCAGTAGCTGCTGGCCAGCATCGGTTGGTAGGGCATCTGGCTGCTGATGTGCTCGGCATAGCCGAAGGCCGGGCCGATGTTGAAGATGCCGGCGGGGCTGCGACCATCGCCTTCCTGTTTCTGTGGGCCATCAGTCTGCTGCGGGTGCACGCCGATGCCCCAGGCGCTGCCGCTTCGGCCGAGGCTGACTTCGAAGCCGGCGTCGTGGGCTTTCCAGCCGCCGTCAGTACGCTCGAATGCCTGCAAATGCCCGTTGGTCGCATCCCAGCCGGGAGCAGTGACCACGATCAGTTGGCGGGCATTGTGCACCGGTGTAGCGAAGGGCGCAGCGATGCAGAGCGGTGCGATGACCATCAGCACGCAGCCCAGCAGGTGACGGATGTTGCGTTGGTGCAAGCTGGACATGAGGTTGGTTCCTGCGGTCAGTTGTCGATCAGGTGCTGGATGCGTTCCTGGTTCAATGCCAGTTGCCGTTGCCGATCCGGATTGGTCTGGCACAGCAGCACGAACACGAAATCCAGCAGGTATTGCAGCGAGCTGCGGTACAGCAGCTGGGCGACGGGAGGTTGCGGGTCGTGCGCACAGATGGCCAGTGAAGCGTCCGCGTGTGCACGCAAGGGGTTGGCGGTGTGGCGGGTGATCGATATCACCTTGCCGCCAACTTCCTGGAACTGGCGCGACAGCTGCCACAGTTGCGGCAGCTTGCCGAATTCGGAGAACACCAGCAGCACATCGCCGGGCCGCGCGGCGGACAGGTTGGCGATCATCAGGATGGGATCGGCCTGCTGCACGGTAAGGATGCCGAGCAGCGACAGGCGCATGGCGAATTCGCGGGCGTACAAGCCGTCATCGCCCAGGCCATAGATGAAGACCTTTGGGGCGTTGTCGATCAGCGCGATCACCGCTTCAACGTCGGCCTGAGAGTTGGCGGCCATGGTTTCTTCTTCTGCCGCTGCCTTGGCCCGGCGCAGGGTTTCGGCAACCAGCAGATAGCCGCCTGGCTGGTCTTCCGGTGGCCAGCGGGTGCTTTCGCCGTTGCCGGCGGCTGCGACTGCGGCACCCACCGAGTACTTGAGGTCGGGATAGCCCTTGAAGCCGAGTTTCTGGCTGAACTTGACCACGCTGGACTGGCTGATATCAAGCGCATTGGCCAGCTGCTGCGAGGAGTAGTCGCGCAGCAGGTGGGCGTTGTCGAGGATGAAGTCGGCGATGCGACGTTCGATGGCCGACATCTGTTCGCGCTCTGAGCGGATTTTTACCAGGGGTGGCATGGGCGTGTTGGTATTTATCTGCTGAAGACTTTAAGGGATTGCGTTGAAGAGCGGAGCAGCGCTTCGCTCCCGACCTTGCACGAAGTACCGGGAAAGGCTTGGGAGGTGCAGCTTTGCTTGTGCTTGTGCTCCAGCTCCCTCCCTTGCACGAAGTGCAGGGGAGGGCCGGGGAGGGGTAGCTCCTGCAGCTGCTCCTGCTTCTGCTGTTGCTCCAGATGTTGATCTACCGGGTCCCCTTCCGCAGCGACGGAGCTGGCAGACAAGACCCCGAATGGGGCGACGCACAAGGATGTGCGTCGTTTTTCGACGATACAGGGATGTATCGTCGAAAAATCCTGCCAGCGCAGTGGACCCGCGTCGCATAGCGACGTGGGCGCGTAGGCAGGGTGTGCTTTCTTTTGGTTATCTTTTCTTTGCACAAGCAAAGAAAAGTAACTCGCTCCCCGAAGGGGAGAGAAAGCCTTTGCTCTGGCATTTGCTGTTTTCTGCAAGTCGGAGCGAAAGCTGAAGCCAAGGCAAGAGCTTTCGCTCCCCTTCGGGGCGCGAGCACACCTTTCTTTGCTTGTGCAAAGAAAGGTGGCCCAAAGAAAGCACACCCGGCCTCCGCGCCCACGCCGCGGCGCGCCGGGGGTCCACTCCGCCGCCGGGATTTTTCGGCGAGACGTCCCTGTCTCGTCGAAAAACGACGTGCATCCATGCACGC
>NZ_JBRRBO010000082.1:0-5524 GCF_056756175.1 Stenotrophomonas sp. STEN240
GACGATGACCTACTCTCGCACAGCTTAGGCTGCACTACCATCGGCGCGGCTACGTTTCACTTCCGAGTTCGGGATGGGATCGGGTGGTTCCATAGCGCTAATTTCATCAGGGAGACGGTTGGAGCGTCGCTCGTGTCTTCTTTCTGGAGGTATGCGTGGATCTGCATGCCATCCAAGAAAGGGCCTACGGCGCCTGTCTCGCGTTTGGTCTTGTGACGTAGCGTGCAACTTGGACTCTATCGACATGTCATGTCGGCCAAGGCAACTTGAGGTTATATGGTCAAGCCTCACGGATCATTAGTATCAGTTAGCTCAATACATTGCTGTACTTACACACCTGACCTATCAACCACATAGTCTATATGGTTCCTTTAGGGGGCTTGTGCCCCGGGAAGTCTCATCTTGAGGCGCGCTTCCCGCTTAGATGCTTTCAGCGGTTATCGCTTCCGAACATAGCTACCCGGCAATGCCACTGGCGTGACAACCGGAACACCAGAGGTTCGTCCACTCCGGTCCTCTCGTACTAGGAGCAGCCCCTCTCAAACTTCCAACGCCCATGGCAGATAGGGACCGAACTGTCTCACGACGTTCTGAACCCAGCTCGCGTACCACTTTAAATGGCGAACAGCCATACCCTTGGGACCGACTACAGCCCCAGGATGTGATGAGCCGACATCGAGGTGCCAAACACCGCCGTCGATATGAACTCTTGGGCGGTATCAGCCTGTTATCCCCGGAGTACCTTTTATCCGTTGAGCGATGGCCCTTCCATACAGAACCACCGGATCACTAAGTCCTAGTTTCCTACCTGCTTGATCCGTCGATCTTGCAGTCAAGCACGCTTATGCCTTTGCACACAGTGCGCGATGTCCGACCGCGCTGAGCGTACCTTCGAGCTCCTCCGTTACTCTTTAGGAGGAGACCGCCCCAGTCAAACTACCCACCATACACGGTCCCCGATCCAGATAATGGACCTAGGTTAGAACGTCAAGCACGACAGGGTGGTATTTCAAGGATGGCTCCACTGCAGCTAGCGCCACAGTTTCATAGCCTCCCACCTATCCTACACAGACGAACTCAACGTTCAGTGTAAAGCTATAGTAAAGGTTCACGGGGTCTTTCCGTCTTGCCACGGGAACGCTGCATCTTCACAGCGATTTCAATTTCACTGAGTCTCGGGTGGAGACAGCGCCGCTGTCGTTACGCCATTCGTGCAGGTCGGAACTTACCCGACAAGGAATTTCGCTACCTTAGGACCGTTATAGTTACGGCCGCCGTTTACTGGGGCTTCGATCAAGAGCTTCGCCTTGCGGCTGACCCCATCAATTAACCTTCCAGCACCGGGCAGGCGTCACACCCTATACGTCCACTTTCGTGTTTGCAGAGTGCTGTGTTTTTGATAAACAGTCGCAGCGGCCTGGTTACTGCGACCCTCTTCAGCTATAGCTCGCATGAGCCACCAAAAAGGGTGCACCTTCTCCCGAAGTTACGGTGCCATGTTGCCTAGTTCCTTCACCCGAGTTCTCTCAAGCGCCTGAGAATTCTCATCCTACCCACCTGTGTCGGTTTACGGTACGGTCTGCGTAAGCTGAAGCTTAGGAGCTTTTCCTGGAAGCGTGGTATCAGTGACTTCGCCTTAAAGGCTCGTCTCGGTGCTCGGTCTTAAAGAATCCCGGATTTGCCAAAGATTCAAACCTACCGCCTTTCCCCAGGACAACCAACGCCTGGTACACCTAACCTTCTCCGTCCCTCCATCGCACTTACGCGAGGTGCAGGAATATTAACCTGCTTCCCATCGACTACGCATTTCTGCCTCGCCTTAGGGGCCGACTCACCCTGCGCCGATTAACGTTGCGCAAGGAAACCTTGGGCTTTCGGCGTGCGGGTTTTTCACCCGCATTATCGTTACTCATGTCAGCATTCGCACTTCCGATACCTCCAGCAAGCTTCTCAACTCACCTTCACAGGCTTACGGAACGCTCCTCTACCGCGTACATATAAATATGCACACTCCAAGCTTCGGTTTACTGCTTAGCCCCGTTAAATCTTCCCCGCAGACCGACTCGACCAGTGAGCTATTACGCTTTCTTTAAAGGGTGGCTGCTTCTAAGCCAACCTCCTGGCTGTCTGTGCCTTTCCACATGGTTTTCCACTTAGCAGTAAATTTGGGACCTTAGCTGTGGATCTGGGTTGTTTCCCTTTTCACGACGGACGTTAGCACCCGCCGTGTGTCTCCCATACAGTCCGTCTTGGTATTCGGAGTTTGCAATGGTTTGGTAAGTCGCGATGACCCCCTAGCCATAACAGTGCTCTACCCCCAAGAGGATACATATGAGGCGCTACCTAAATAGCTTTCGAGGAGAACCAGCTATCTCCGGGTTCGATTAGCTTTTCACTCCTAATCACACCTCATCCCCTACCTTTGCAACGGGAGTGGGTTCGGGCCTCCAGTGCGTGTTACCGCACCTTCACCCTGGGCATGACTAGATCACCCGGTTTCGGGTCTACTGCCCGCGACTATGCGCCCTTATCAGACTCGGTTTCCCTTCGCCTCCCCTATACGGTTAAGCTTGCCACGAACAGTAAGTCGCTGACCCATTATACAAAAGGTACGCAGTCACTCTTTCGAGCTCCTACTGCTTGTACGCACACGGTTTCAGGATCTATTTCACTCCCCTCTCCGGGGTTCTTTTCGCCTTTCCCTCACGGTACTGGTTCACTATCGGTCGGTCAGTAGTATTTAGCCTTGGAGGATGGTCCCCCCATATTCAGACAGGGTTTCACGTGCCCCGCCCTACTCGTCTTCACTGGAATGGCCCTTTTAAATACAGGGCTATCACCTTCTATGGCCGGCTTTTCCAAACCGTTTTTCTAGAACCATACCAGCTTAAGGGCTGTTCCCCGTTCGCTCGTCGCTACTTAGGGAATCTCGGTTGATTTCTTTTCCTCTGGTTACTTAGATATTTCAGTTCACCAGGTTCGCTTCCAGCAGCTATGTATTCACTGCAGGATACCGCCGAAGCGGTGGGTTTCCCCATTCGGACATTACCGGATCAAAGCTTGTTGCCAGCTCCCCGATACTTTTCGCAGGCTGCCACGTCCTTCATCGCCTCTGACCGCCAAGGCATCCACCGTGTGCGCTTATTCGCTTGACCATATAACCGCAAGTTGCCTTGGGTTACATATATGACCTGGGGGTACAAAGCCCAGATACGAAATATAACGACTCAATTAATAAGAAGACATTTAAGTCTTCCGCCTTAGCCTCACGACACGTCAAGATAGATAATCTCAAACGCTCGCTACGTCACAAGTTTTAAAAGAACAGATACCAGCCACAGTGCTGATGTCTATAAATTCTTAGTATGCGGATACATTCAGAGTGGTGGGTCTGGGTAGACTCGAACTACCGACCTCACCCTTATCAGGGGTGCGCTCTAACCACCTGAGCTACAGACCCAATGTTCTGTCATAACTCAGCAGCGCCTCATCCCGGTTCGCAACAATGCGATCACAAGAGAAGACTCTGATAATGGTGGAGCCTGTCGGGATCGAACCGACGACCCCCTGCTTGCAAAGCAGGTGCTCTCCCAGCTGAGCTAAGGCCCCGAATTGGGACTTTCCACACCAGCCTGTGCCGGTGTAGATCTCTGAATGCAGGTTTCTTGTGGGGACGCCTGACAGGCGATGCTGTCTTGCTCAAAAGGAGGTGATCCAGCCGCACCTTCCGATACGGCTACCTTGTTACGACTTCACCCCAGTCATCGGCCACACCGTGGCAAGCGCCCTCCCGAAGGTTAAGCTACCTGCTTCTGGTGCAACAAACTCCCATGGTGTGACGGGCGGTGTGTACAAGGCCCGGGAACGTATTCACCGCAGCAATGCTGATCTGCGATTACTAGCGATTCCGACTTCATGGAGTCGAGTTGCAGACTCCAATCCGGACTGAGATAGGGTTTCTGGGATTGGCTTACCGTCGCCGGCTTGCAGCCCTCTGTCCCCACCATTGTAGTACGTGTGTAGCCCTGGCCGTAAGGGCCATGATGACTTGACGTCATCCCCACCTTCCTCCGGTTTGTCACCGGCGGTCTCCTTAGAGTTCCCACCATTACGTGCTGGCAACTAAGGACAAGGGTTGCGCTCGTTGCGGGACTTAACCCAACATCTCACGACACGAGCTGACGACAGCCATGCAGCACCTGTGTTCGCGTTCCCGAAGGCACCAATCCATCTCTGGAAAGTTCGCGACATGTCAAGGCCAGGTAAGGTTCTTCGCGTTGCATCGAATTAAACCACATACTCCACCGCTTGTGCGGGCCCCCGTCAATTCCTTTGAGTTTCAGTCTTGCGACCGTACTCCCCAGGCGGCGAACTTAACGCGTTAGCTTCGATACTGCGTGCCAAATTGCACCCAACATCCAGTTCGCATCGTTTAGGGCGTGGACTACCAGGGTATCTAATCCTGTTTGCTCCCCACGCTTTCGTGCCTCAGTGTCAGTGTTGGCCCAGACAGTCGCCTTCGCCACGGATGTTCCTCCTGATCTCTACGCATTTCACTGCTACACCAGGAATTCCACTATCCTCTGCCACACTCTAGTCGCCCAGTTTCCATCGCAATTCCCAGGTTGAGCCCAGGGCTTTCACGACAGACTTAAACAACCACCTACGCACGCTTTACGCCCAGTAATTCCGAGTAACGCTTGCACCCTTCGTATTACCGCGGCTGCTGGCACGAAGTTAGCCGGTGCTTATTCTTTGGGTACCGTCAGAACAACCAGGTATTAACCGGCTGCTTTTCTTTCCCAACAAAAGGGCTTTACAACCCGAAGGCCTTCTTCACCCACGCGGTATGGCTGGATCAGGCTTGCGCCCATTGTCCAATATTCCCCACTGCTGCCTCCCGTAGGAGTCTGGACCGTGTCTCAGTTCCAGTGTGGCTGATCATCCTCTCAGACCAGCTACCGATCGTCGCCTTGGTGGGCTCTTACCCCGCCAACTAGCTAATCGGGCATCGGCTCATTCATTCGCGCCAGGCCCGAAGGTCCCCGGCTTTCACCCGTAGGTCGTATGCGGTATTAGCGTAAGTTTCCCTACGTTATCCCCCACGAAAGAGTAGATTCCGATGCATTCCTCACCCGTCCGCCACTCGCCACCCATAAGAGCAAGCTCTTACTGTGCTGCCGTTCGACTTGCATGTGTTAGGCCTACCGCCAGCGTTCACTCTGAGCCAGGATCAAACTCTTCACTTAAAACTACATGTCCGAAGACAATAACTTTAGCTGCAGAAGTTCAACCACTGGCAACGTTTCGCTTGCATTAAAACAATTGAATCATTGCTTGATTAAACGTCTGCAAGATGGACAGTCATCCATTCCTGCAGGCGTCCTCACAAGATACCTGCGCATACTGTCAAAGAACTTCGAATCAGGCCTCAGCGCCTTCTTCGTAGGCTGCGACGTTTCCGTCGTAGCGAGCCGCCCATTATATGGTGGCTTTTCTGCTTCGTCAACACCTCATTTCGGGG
>NZ_JBRRBO010000083.1:0-4869 GCF_056756175.1 Stenotrophomonas sp. STEN240
CGGCAGGGCTCTACCGGGAACGCCACTGCCGAGCATGGCTCGGCACTACATGTGGGGGCTTGCCGGTAAGGCTTCATGCCGAGCATGGCTCGGCACTACAGGTGACGCATTTCTGGTAAGCCCCTGCCGAGCATGGCTCGGCACTACAGGGTCTGCGTTATCTGTACCCGGCGGCCTGCAGCTCGAACAGTTCGGCGTAGCGGCCGCCCTCGATCATCAACTCCTCGTGGGTGCCGCTGGCCTCGATGCGGCCGTCGGCCAGCACCAGGATGCGGTCGGCCATCCGCACCGACGAAAACCGGTGCGAGATCAATACCGCGGTACGGTTGTCCGACAGTTCCTTGAAACGCTGGAACACTTCGAATTCGGCGCGTGCATCCAATGCCGCGGTTGGCTCGTCCAGGATCATCACCTGCGCATCGCGCATATAGGCGCGGGCGATGGCGATCTTCTGCCACTGGCCGCCGGACAGATCCACGCCGGTCTTGAAGCGGCGGCCGATCAACTGGTCGTAGCCGGCGGGCAGGGCGTCGATCACTTCATCGGCAAGCGCGCGGTGGGCGGCATCGCGGATGCGGACCTTGTCATCCATGGCCTCGACCAAACCCACGCCGATGTTCTCGCCGGCAGACAGGTGGTAGCGCACGAAGTCCTGGAAGATCACCCCCATGTTGGCGCGCAGGTCATCCAGGTCGTAATCGCGCAGGTCTCGACCGTCCAGCAGGATGCGGCCTTCGTCCGGGTCGTACAGGCGGGCCAGCAGCTTGACCAGGGTGGTCTTGCCGGCGCCGTTTTCGCCGACCAGTGCGATGACTTCACCGGCCTGTAGGTGGAAGCTAAGATTGCGCACGGCCCAGCGCTCGGCATCGGGGTAGCGGAAGCCGACGTTGTCGAACACGAAGCCTTCGCGGATCGGGCGCGGTATCGCGGCGGCATCCGGGCGCGAGCGGATTTCCGGTTCGATGGCGAAGAACGAGAACAGGTCGTCCAGATACAGCGCTTGCCCGGCTACCTGCGAGAAGCCGGTCAGCAGGCCCTCCAGCAATTGCCGCAGGCGCAGGAAGCTGCCGGACAGGAAGGTCAGGTCGCCGATGCTGAAATCACCGCGAATGGTGCGCCAGGCGATATAGGCGTAAGCGGTGTAATAGCCCAGCGTGCCCAGGGCCGCCAGCAGGGTGCCCCAGATCGCGCGCTTGCGCGCCAGCGCGCGGTTGGCCTTGTAGAAACGTTCGGCCAGCAACTTGTAGCGGTCAATCAGGAAACGGTTGAGGTTGAAGATCTTCACCTCCTTGGCCGTTTCCACGCTGGCGCCGACCTGCCGCAGGTAGTCGAGCTGGCGGCGCTCCGGCGTCCAGCTGAAGTTGAGCGAGTAGCCCAGGGTGTTGAAGTGGGATTCGCCGATGAAGGCAGGGATGAGGGCAATGGCCAGCAGCACGATCAACCACGGCGCATAGACGATCAGGCCGGCGGCAAAACTGATGACGGTGATGCTGTCCTGCACCTGGCCGAACAACTGGCTCATCAGGCTCATGCGGCCCATGGTCTGGCGGCGGGCACGGTCCAGCTTGTCCTGCAGATCGGGGTCTTCGAAATCTTCCAGATCGAGTTCGGCAGCATGCTCCATCAGCCTCACGCTGGTGGCATTGGTGAACAGCTCCGACAACAGGGCATCGGCGTAGTTGATCATCCGGCCGAGCAGGTCCGAGCTGATGGCGATGGCCAGTTCCAGCAGCAGCAGTTCAAGCAAGGTGTTGAGGTAGCCGCTGGAGAACGCCTCGGCCAGCGGCGGCATCGCGCCGGCACCGGCCAGGCGTACCGCCTCGTCGATGATCAGCTTGCCCACGTACAACATGGCCACCGGCATCAGCGCGCGGATAAGGCGCAGGCCAAGGCTGGTCATGGTCAGCCAACGGCTGGTCTGCCATACCTGCCGCAGGAACGGCGGCAGGTTGCGCATGGCATTCACGCGCTCGCGGAAGCTGGGTTTCTGGGTGGATGCGGGCGCGGCGGCGGGGTGGGGCATGGGTGACTCAGGCGGCGAGGTACCACGTCAGGTTACCCGCAAAGGCGCGGCCAGGAGCTGCTGCGGCGCTCAACCGTCCTTGCCCAAGTCGATGTCACCCATCTGCGCATCATCGCGGCCGTCCGGGTTGTCGCGTACGGCTTCACCGGCTGGGCCGAACGAGCGCTTGCCGCTGTCTACATGGAGGTGGCTGACCACCTTGCGCACGCCTTCGATGGCAGCGACAACGGCTTCCACCTGGTGCTTGGCCTCGCTGCTGGGCACGTCGCCGGACAGCGTCACCTGGCCGTCCTTTACCTGTGCCAGCACCTGCGAAGACTGGGCCTGCTGGCCGAGAGTACGGACGACTTCATCGCCGATCAGGGAGTCGGGGCGTTCTGCGGCCATCAGCATGTCCTTTGGAAACGGGAACATCACGATGGCCGATGCGGTGTGAGATTGGTGTTACTTGGAAGCTTTGCTCCCTCCCTTTGCCGCAGGCAAGGGGAGGGCCGGGGAGGGGTGCCTTTGCTTTTGCTTCTTTGCTTGCGCCGTCATTCCCGCGCAGGCGGGAAGCGCCCACAACTCTCCTACATCAGCTGCGCGGCCCTTCCGGCGGCGGTGGTTCCGACGACTGCAGCGCCACCGGCAGGTGCCAGCCGAAGTGCATCGCCATTATCCGCAGGCCAAAGCACAGCCCGGCGCCGACCAGCGCACAAGGCAAAGGCGGTAGCCCCAGCCAATAACCCAGGGCGACAACCGCAGCGCCGGCCAAGGCTGCGACCGCATACAACTCGGCCTGCAGGACCAGCGGCACCTGTGCCAGCAGCACGTCGCGGGCAATGCCGCCACCAATGCCGGTCAGCATGCCCAGCGCCGCGGCCATCGGTGGATCGATGCCGTAGGCCAATGCCTTCTGCGTACCGGCCACGGCAAACAGTGCCAAGCCCATCGCATCGAACATGCGCACCGGGTATTGCATGCGTTCGATCAGCGGTGCCCAGAAGAACGTGACCACGCCAGCGGCCAGCGTGATCGCCGGGTAGCGCCAGTCGCTGATCGCCGCCACCGGGGTGGCACCGATCAGCAGATCTCGGGTGATGCCGCCGGCCAATGCCGCCGCGAACGACAGCACCAGCACGCCGAAGATATCCAGCCGCCGCCGCACGCCCATGGTTGCCCCGGACAGGGCGAAGACGAAGGTGCCGATGAGGTCGAGGATCAGTACGAGGGTTCCCATGCGGCGTATTGTGCGGTGTTGCGCCGGCGTCGGCCATCAGCTCACTCTGGAATGATGACCGCCGCTGTTGCGGGCGCTCAGGGCAGCGGCGGCAACAGGCTGGCGCCGAGGCGGTTCCAGGCATTGATCACCGCTACCGCCATGCTCAGGTCGCTGATGCCCTTGTCATCGAAATGCAGCGTCAATGCGTCGAATGCGGCCTGCGACGGTGCGCCATCCGGCAAGCGGGTCATGGCTTCGGCCCAGCCCAGCGCGGCGCGTTCGCGTTCATCGAAGAAGCGGCTTTCATGCCAGGCCGGCAGCGTGTCCAGCTTGCGCGGCTCGATACCGGCCTTGCGCAGCGCGGTGCCGTGCATGTCCATGCAGTAGCCGCAGCCATTGATCTGCGAGACGCGCAGGAACACCAGCTCCTGCAGCTCGTGCTCGATGCTGCTGTCATGTACGGCCTTGCTGGTGGCCAGCAGGCCCTTGAAGGCATCGGCGGCAAGGCGGGTATAGGGAACGCGAGGAAAGGTAGTGGCAGACATCAGGTGACTCCAGAGGACCGGAATGGCCGTCTTTCATTACAAGGACGCGCCAGCGCCGCTGCGCGTGACAAGCACTGGCAGTTTTTTTGGATTGAGTACGCTGTACAGCGCGGCGATGCGTCCATCCACCACCTCGATGGTGGTGAACGAAGCCAGCTTGCCGTCGGCAAAGCGCAGGATGGCCGGCTCGCCGTTGACGTAGCCCAGGCGCGCTGGCAAGGCGCCGCCGCGACGGGCAATGGCCCAGTACAGCCGGCCGATGCGCTCGGCGCCTTGCAGCGGCCGGATCGCCGCGGTGACCACGCCGCCGCCGTCGGAAAGCGCAATGGCATTGGCATGCAGCAGCGCCTGGATGGCGGGGCTGTCACCGCGCTGCGCGGCCTCCATGAAACGTTGCAGCAGCTGCTGGTGCTGCGCTGGGGCGGCGTTGAAGCGTGGTGCGCCGGTCTGCAGGCGTTGCTTTGCCCGGCGCACCAACTGCCGGCAGTTGGCCTCGCTGTGGCCAAGCAGGTCGCCTATCTGCCGGTAATCGTGGTCAAACGCTTCCTTCAGCACAAAGGCGGCACGTTCCTCCGGCCCCAGTTGCTCCAGCAGGGTGAGGAAGGCCATCGATACCTCGTCGGCGATGGCATGCGCCTGGGCCGGGCCGGGAGCGGGATCGGCCTCCAGGTCGACCTGCCAGGGCTCGGGCAGCCAGGGGCCGACATAGTGCAGGCGCTCGCGCTTGGCCGCACGCAGCCGATCCAGACCAAGGCGGGTGGTGGCGGTGACCAGCCAGGCTTCAGCGTCGCGGATGGCGCTGATATCGGCGTTGGCCCAGCGCAGCCAGGCGTCCTGGACGATGTCCTCGGCGTCCACGCGGCTGCCCAGCAGGCGGTAGGCCAGGGCAAGCAGGCGCGGGCGATGGTTCTGGAAGATGGTTTCAGCGTTCATATGAGCAGGACGGCGCAGGGCAGGCTGGCGTGACAGCGCCACTTTGCCTGAACCGGGTCTTCGTGGCTTTGATGGCTGTTGTGGGAGCGGGGGGAACCCCGCAAAGGGGGCCAGGGGGCGGCCCAGGCGTGGGGGGGGGCACGCCGGCCACAACCCAACGCGGGCCC
>NZ_JBRRBO010000084.1:0-4759 GCF_056756175.1 Stenotrophomonas sp. STEN240
GCAGGGGCGTTCCCGGTAAAGCCTCTGCCGAGCATGGCTCGGCACTACGCAGGGGCGTTCCCGGTAAAGCTTCTGCCGAGCATGGCTTGGCACTACGTTGGGGCGTTCCCGGTAGAGCCCCTGCCGAGCATGGCTCGGCACTACCGCCTACCGCCTACCCCCTATCGCTTCACCCTCAAGCCAGATGAATCGCCCCAAGAATCCGCGGCCCGCGCGCGCCGCTGACACTGGGTAGATTGCCCGGGCGTCCCGCCAGCGTCTCCTGCGCCAGCCACGCAAAGCCCATTGCTTCCATGTAATCCGGGTCCAGCCCATGCGCGGCGCTGGAGCCAATCAGCACACCCGGCAAGCGCGCCTGCAGCCGCAGCAACAGCTGCGGATTGCGCACACCGCCGCCGCAGACCAGCACCCGCCGTGCCCCCGGCAGCTGCGCCAGCAAGGCGTCGGCCACGGTAGCGGCGGTCAGCTCCAGCAAGGTGGCCTGCACATCGGCCGGCGACAACGCCGCCGCACCCAGCTGCGCTTCCACCCACTGCAGATGGAACTGCTCGCGGCCGGTGCTCTTCGGCGGTGGCAAGGCAAACCAAGGCTCGGCCAGCAACCGAGCCAACAATGCTTCATCCACACGGCCACTGGCCGCAAACGTGCCATCGGCATCAAACACGTGGCCAAGATGCCGTTGGCACCAGCCATCGAGCAGCGCATTGGCCGGGCCGGTATCAAAGCCGCGGATGCTGCCATCGCGGGCAATCAGGCTCAGGTTGGCGATGCCGCCGAGATTGAGCACCGCGCGGTCTTCATCGGCGCTGCCCAGCATCGCCAGATGGAAGGCCGGCATCAGCGGTGCACCATGACCGCCGGCAGCCACATCGCGGCGGCGGAAATCGGCCACGGTGGTGATGCCGGTGAGCTCGGCAATGCGGTTGGCATCACCAATCTGCCAGGTAAAGGCAGGCGTGCTCAGCGGCCGGTGGCGGATGGTCTGCCCATGCGAGCCGATCGCCTGCACCTGCGAACGCTGCACGCCTGCCTCTTCCAGTAACTGGTTTGCGGCAGCGGCGAAGGCAATGCCGACGCTGGCATCCAGTTGCCCCAGTGCGTCCATCGACGCGGGCTCGGCGCCTTGGCCCAACGCGATCAAGGCCTCGCGGGTAGCCGCATCCCAGGCATGGGTATAGCCATGCACGAAGTGGCATCCGCCGCTCTGCGGAAACTGCACCAGCGCCGCATCGATGCCGTCGGCACTGGTGCCGGACATCAGGCCGAGGAACAGAGGCAGCTGCGGATCAACAGAGGTCATGGCGGTGGCCAAAAAGAAACGGGCAGGGAAGCTTCAAGCTCCCTGCCCGTATCGTCAACGGTGTTGCGCAGGCTCAGCCGCGCTTGCCGCCAGCTGCCGGCGTAGCGGCGGCGGTCTGCGTTGCCGCCGGCCGCTTGCTGTCGCCGGCATCGGCGTAGATCAGCTCTTCCATGCCCTGGATACGCGCCATTGCCGGCGCGGTCTGCGCACGGAAGGCGGCCAGATCTGCGCCCTGCAGCGGTTGCGGCGGCGGCATCGTCACCGACAGCGGATTGCGGTGCACGCCGTTGACGCGGAATTCGTAATGCAGGTGCGGGCCGGTCGACATGCCGGTTGAGCCCACATAGCCGATCACCTGGCCCTGAGTCACGCGCTGGCCGGCACGGTAGGGGCCAAGCCGCGACATATGCCCGTACAGCGTGGTGTGGCCGCTGCCGTGGTCGAGAATCACCACATTGCCGTAGCCGCGCTGGGTGCCGGCGAACTGCACGCGGGCATCACCGGCAGCCATGATCGGAGTACCGGTGCGCGCGGCGTAATCCACACCCTTGTGGGTGCGCATCGTGCCCAGGATGGGGTGGCGGCGGGTGCCGTAGTTCGAGCTCAGGCGGGCGAACTGGATCGGCGAGCGGATGAAGCTCTTTTTAAGTGAACGGCCATTGAGGTCGAAGTATTCCGACTTGCCGGCGCGGTCAAAACGGAAGCCGGTATAGGTCTTGCCGCCGGTCTGGAAGGTCGCCGCCAGGATCTTGCTGGTGTCGATGCGCTCGCCTTCGCGCCAGGTCTCGTCCATCACCACGCTGAAGCGGTCGCCCGGCTGCAGGTCCTTGGAGAAATCGATGTCGTACTTGAAGATTTCATCGGTCATCGTGGCGATGGCCGACGGCGACAGACCGGCCTTGCGCGCAGCGTTGTACAGCGAACTGGTGATTTCACCGCTGGCCACCACGGTACGGGTGCTGGTTGCACGCTCGCTGACCTTTTCGCTGATCCGGTCGCCCTGCAGGCTCAGTTCCACCCGGTGATTGCCATCGCGGTCGAAGCGGATCGTACGCAGCGCGCCGTTGACCGGCAGGTCGAAGGCGATTTCCGCGCCGGGGCGCAGTTTGGTCAGCACCTCGCGGGTACCGGGGTGGTCAAGCACCTTCTGCATCGTGGTGGCAGGCACGCCGGCGGCTTCGAACAGGTCGCTCAGGGTCTGGCCGCGTTCCACCCGCTGGATCTGCCAGCTGTCGCCCGGCGTTTCCCCACGTCGCGCCAGGGACAGCGGCGGCAGGGGCAGGGCAAGCGTGGAGTGGGACGACGGCAGATTGCTGTCGATGGCGTTGGAAAAGCCCGGAACAATCGTCGCCGCCAGCGCACCAATGGTGACGAACAGGCTGGCGTGGATCCAATGCCGCCGATTCCAGCGTTCGTTGAACGCGGCGGGCAGATGTTCCTTCAACTTCCGATGCAGGGCGTTGTCGTGCAGGACGTGGAGTCTTTCCTGGAAGCGCTGTTTGCGCGCGGAGCCATGATCGGATTGGGACATCGGTCGGTTCTCTGGTCGACCCGGATCGCGGGCCCAAACGCAGGTAACATAGACACCTATCAATTCCGCGTCAAACCATTGAGCCGCATGGCTTTTCGATCGGTTAACGTGGTTAACTTGTACTTAACACCATTCATGTTTTTGACTGCGAAGTCGGGAGTTTTAGCGTGTCCTCGATTGATGAAGCCCTTGCCCTGATCGGTCGTGGGGCCGACGAAATCCTCAAAGTGGAAGAACTGCGCCAGCGCCTGGAAAGCGGCCGCCCACTGCGTGTGAAGGCCGGCTTTGACCCCACCGCGCCGGACCTGCACCTTGGCCACACCGTATTGCTGAACAAGCTGCGGCAGTTCCAGGACCTCGGCCATCAGGTCATTTTCCTGATCGGCGACTTCACCGGCATGATCGGCGACCCGTCCGGCAAGAGCCTGACCCGCAAGCCGCTCAGCAAGGAAGACGTGCTGGCCAATGCCCGCACCTATGAGGAGCAGGTCTTCAAGGTGCTGGACCGGGAAAAGACCGAAGTCCGCTTCAACTCGGAGTGGTTCGGCAAGATGAGTGCAGCCGACATGATCCGCCTGGCTGGCCAGCACACCGTCGCCCGCATGCTCGAGCGCGACGATTTCGCCAAGCGCTATGCCGCCCAGCAGTCCATCGCCATCCATGAGTTCCTCTACCCGCTGGTGCAGGGCTACGACTCGGTGGCGCTGGAAGCGGACGTCGAGCTCGGCGGTACCGACCAGAAGTTCAACCTGCTGATGGGCCGCGGCCTGCAGGAGCACCACGGCCAGAAAGCACAGATCGTGCTGACCATGCCGCTGCTGGAAGGCCTGGACGGCGTCAACAAGATGTCCAAGTCGCTGAACAACTACATCGGCATCAGCGAACCGGCCATCGACATGGTCACCAAGACCATGAAGGTGGACGACACCTTGATGTGGCGTTGGATCGACCTGCTCAGCTTCGATATCTCCATCGACGAGGCCAAGCAGCTGCGCGCCGACGTCGAGGCGGGCAAGATCAACCCGCGTGAGATCAAGCTGCGCCTGGCGCGTGAGCTGACCACCCGTTTCCACGATGCCGCCGCTGCCGAACAGGCCATTGCAGGCTGGAACGCTGCAGTGACCGGGCAGGGCGACATCACCCAGCTGCCGTTGCAGGAAGTGTTGATTCCGGCCGAAGGCCTGCGTATCGGCGCGCTGCTCACCGCGGCCGGCCTGACCCCCAGCAATTCCGAAGCCTCGCGCAAGCTCAAGGAGCGCGCGGTGAAGGTGGATGGCGAAGTCGTCGAAGACGCCCAGACCGTATTGCAGCCCGGTTTCGAAGGCTTGCTGCAGGTTGGCAAGCGCACCTTCGCCCGCGTCCTGCTGGTAGCAAGCGCCTAAGGCTCAAAGCCCCCGATGACCAAAGCCCCTCTCCCGCGTGCGGGAGAGGGGTTGGGGTGAGGGCAGGGCGAAGCCTGGTTGCTTCATCGCCCCGCAAACCCCGATCAGCTCATCTGGATGTGCAGGCGAGCAAGGCAGCTTCCACTGGCAGCGACAAAAGCCCCTCTCCCACCGGGAGAGGGGTTGGGGAGAGGGTAAGGCGAAGCCCATCTGCGTCATCGCCCCCCAAACCCCGCTCAACCCATCTGCATGCGCATTGCGGCGTACACATATAAGTACAAGCAAAGCAGCAAAGGCCTCTCCAGCGGCCCGGTGAACGAAAGTTGGAAAAAACCTTCCACACCCCCTTCACAAAGCCTGCAAAGAAGCACATACTTCACCTCCCCCGACGCAGGGGCCTCGCAAGAGGCGCAAGCGGAAGGAAAGTTTGAAGTCACCGCCCCGAAATGAGGTGTTGACGAAGCAGAAAAGCCACCATATAATGGGCGGCTCGCTACGACGGAAACGTCGCAGCCTACGAAGAAGGCGCTGAGGCCTGATTCGAAG
>NZ_JBRRBO010000085.1:0-4729 GCF_056756175.1 Stenotrophomonas sp. STEN240
CCCCCCCTTTTCTCCCACCCCCCCCCCCCCGTGGGGGGGGTGGTGGGGGGGGGGGCCCCCCCGCTTCTTGGGCATTGCCGGGAAAGCCCCCTGCCGAGCATGGCTCGGCACTACAAGCCCCTCTCCGGCGGGAGAGGGGTTGGGGTGAGGGCAGCTTTTGGGGCATTACCGGGAAGCCCCCTGCCGAGCATGGCTCGGCACTACGGCCGCTCTCCCGTTCACCGAAAATCTGCTGCACTGCGGATTCCGTACGGGACCGAATGCGGTTACATTCGCCCCGTAACAGCGCCGTCGGCGGCTGATCAAACCCACCCTGGGAGGGGAAACATGCGCACCACTTTCAAGACCCTGTTGCTGGCCCTGCCGCTGCTGGCCGCCGGCTTCTCCGCCAGCGCCAGCGACAGCGCTGCCGGCCGCTGGCGCACCATCGATGACGAAACCGGCCGGGTCAAGTCCATCGTCGAGATCAGCCAGGCCGCCAACGGCACCCTCAGCGGCAAGGTGCTGCAGGTGCTGCAGTCCGAACACGGCCCGCACCCGCTCTGCAACAAGTGTGAAGGGGCCAACAAGGGCAAGCCGATCGAGGGCATGACCATCCTCTGGAACGTCCGTCCGGACGGCGCCAACAAGTGGGCCAACGGCACCATCTTGGACCCGGCCAAGGGCAAGACCTACAGCTCCAAGGTGGCCCTGGTCGACAACGGCCGCAAGCTGGACGTGTCCGGCTGCATCGCCTTCATCTGCCGCACCCAGACCTGGCTGCGCGACCAGTAAGCCGTTTGAAGCCTTTGCTTGAAGCCCCTCTCCCTGCGGGAGAGGGGTTGGGGTGAGGGTAAGGCGACGAAGTCGCTACCCGTTCAATGGCCTGCCTTGGCCCCGCACCCTCATCCGCCCCTACGGGGCACCTTCTCCCGCAGGGAGAAGAAACAAGCAGCCCCGGCCTCCCCGGGGCTGCCGCTTTTCAGCCATGCGATAATCCAGCGTTCCTTCGCTGCAAATGATGGCCATGACCCGCAACGCCCTAGTCACCAACGCTCTGCCCTACGCCAACGGCCCGCTGCACCTCGGCCACCTGGTGGGTTACATCCAAGCCGACATCTGGGTGCGGGCGCGGCGAATGATGGGCGGAAAGGTCTGGTACGTCTGCGCCGACGACACCCACGGCACGCCCATCATGCTGGCCGCGGAGAAGGCCGGGGTTACCCCGGAAACCTTCATCGCCAACATCCAGGCCGGCCATGAGCGTGATTTCGCTGCCTTCGGCGTGGATTTCGACCATTACGACTCGACCAACTCGGCCACCAACCGCGAGCTGACCGAGGCGCTGTACGCCAAACTCGACGCCGCCGGCCATATCAGCCGTCGCTCGGTGGCGCAGTTCTACGACCCGGCCAAGGGCATGTTCCTGCCGGACCGCTATATCAAGGGCACCTGCCCCAAGTGCAAGTCGCCCGACCAGTACGGCGACAACTGCGAAGTCTGCGGCGCCACCTATGGCCCGACCGATCTGATCGAGCCGAAGTCGGTGGTCTCCGGTGCCACGCCGGAAATGCGCGACTCCGAGCATTACTTCTTCGAAGTCGGCCGCTTCCAGGAATTCCTGCGCGAATGGCTGGCTGGCGATGTGGCCCTGCCCGGCGTGAAGGCCAAGCTGGCCGAGTGGCTGGATGCCGAAGGTGGCCTGCGCGCGTGGGACATTTCGCGTGATGCGCCCTACTTCGGCTTCGAGATCCCTGGCGCACCGGGCAAGTACTTCTACGTGTGGCTGGATGCGCCGATCGGCTACCTGTCCAGCTTCAAGAACCTGTGCGCCAAGACCGGCGACGACTTCGACGCCGTGCTCGCCGCCGACAGCAATACCGAGCTGCACCACTTCCTCGGCAAGGACATCGTCAATTTCCACGGCCTGTTCTGGCCGGCGGTGCTGAAGGGCAGCGGCCTGCGCACCCCGACCAAGCTGCACGTCAACGGTTACCTGACCGTGGACGGCGCCAAGATGAGCAAGTCGCGCGGCACCTTCATCATGGCCCGCACCTATCTGGATGCCGGCCTGGCACCGGAAGCGCTGCGTTATTACTTCGCCGCCAAATCCTCCGGCGGCGTTGATGATCTGGATTTGAACCTGACCGACTTCACCGCCCGCGTGAATGCCGATCTGGTTGGCAAGTTCGTCAACCTGGCCAGCCGCTGCGCCGGCTTCATCGCCAAGCGCTTTGACGGCAAGCTGGCCGATGCCCTGCCGGACCAGGCCCAGTACGACCGCTTTGTCGCTGCACTGGCACCGGTTCGCGAGGCGTATGAGCGCAACGACGCGGCTGCCGCCATCCGCCTGACCATGACCCTGGCCGACGAAGCCAACAAGTACATCGACGACACCAAGCCATGGGTCATCGCCAAGCAAGAAGGCGCCGACGCCGAATTGCAGGCGGTCTGCACGCAGGGCCTGAACCTGTTCCGCGTGCTGGTCACCGCGCTCAAGCCGGTGCTGCCGGCCACCGCGCTGCAGGCCGAGGGTTTCCTCAATGCCCCGTTGAATGGCTGGGACGACATCGCCAAGCCGCTCACCGCCCACACCATCGCCGCCTATGTGGCGCTGTTCACCCGTATCGACCCGAAGATGATTGACGCAATGACCGACGCCTCCAAGGACACCCTCGCCGCCAAGCCCGCTGCCGACGCCAAGCCAGCCAAGGCCGAAAAGCCCGCCAAGGTCGAAGTGAAGGCCGAGGCCAAGGCCGAAGGTGAAGCTTCCGCGTATATCGGCATCGACGATTTCGCCAAGCTCGACCTGCGCATCGGCAAGGTGCTGGAATGCGGTTTCGTTGAAGGTTCGGACAAGCTGCTGCGCTTCCTGCTGGATGCCGGCGACCTGGGCCAGCGGCAGATCTTCTCCGGCATCCGTGGCAGCTATGCCGAGCCGGAAGCGCTGGTCGGCCGCAACGTGGTGTTCATCGCCAACCTGGCCCCGCGCAAGATGCGCTTCGGCCTGAGCGAAGGCATGATCCTGTCGGCCGGTTTCGACGGTGGCGCGTTGGCGCTGCTGGATGCCGATGGCGGTGCATTGCCGGGCATGCCGGTTCGCTGAAGCAGGGAATCGGGAATCGGGAGTCGTAGAAGCAGGAGCATGGCTTCACGACTTCCGTATTTCCTCCGGCCCTCTGTAAACCAACGAACGCCGTAGCGATGTCGGGAATCACGGCCCTAAAGATTCCCGATTCCCCACTTTCCCTTCCCGGCACCCATGCAACTAGCGCTCTTCGACTTCGACCACACCATCACCGTCTGTGACACCTACAGCCGGTTTCTGCGTCGTGTGGCCACGCCGGAGCAGCGCGCGCAGGGCTGGTGGCGGGTGGGGCCGTGGTTGCTGGCCTACCGGCTGAAGCTGATCTCGGCCGAGCGCATCCGTCGCCGCGTCACTTCCCAGGTCTTCACTGGCCGCCATGCCGGTGAAATCAGCCAGATGGCGCGTGACTACGCGCGTGAGCACCTGCCCGCCATGGTGCGTCCGGAGATGCTGGAGCAGATTCGGTGGCACAAGGCGCAGGGCCATACTGTCGCCGTGGTTTCGGCGTCGATCGACCTGTATCTGCAGCAATGGTGCGATGCGCTTGGCCTGCAGGTGATCTGCAACCGGCTTGAGGTGCAGGACAATCGCCTGACCGGCCGCTACGCACAACGCGATTGCGGCCGGCACAAGGTTGCACTGGTGCGTGACATGTTCGACCTGGGCAGTTTCCAGCGCATTCATGCCTATGGCGACAGCGCCGAGGACAAACCCATGCTGGCACTGGCGCATGAGCGCTGGTATCGCGGCAAATGCCTGTCCTGAGTCCCACTCCCTGCAGGAGATGGCTCGGGCTGAGCGCACACAGCAGGACTGCGAAATGATTACCGATCCCTCATCCGACACTGCGCGCCCTCTCCCCCCGAACGGAGAGGGAACAGCTGCGCTGGTCGAACGCCTGGACCGGCTGCTGCCACAGACCCAGTGCGGGCAGTGCGGCTATGACGGCTGCCGCCCGTATGCCGAGGCGATGGCGGCCGGTAGTGCGGGCGTCGATCACTGCCCGCCCGGAGGCGATGCCGGCGCGCGTGCACTTGCCCATGTTCTCGGTGTTTCCGCCCTTCCCTACGACCGCGGCCGTGGCGAGCACAAGCCAGCGCAGGTAGCGGTGATCGTCGAAGCCGACTGCATCGGCTGCACCAAGTGCATCCAGGCCTGCCCGGTCGACGCCATCGTCGGCGGTGCCAAATACATGCACACCGTATTGGCCGACCTGTGCACCGGCTGCGAGCTGTGCATCCCGCCCTGCCCGGTCGACTGCATCGAGCTGATCGCAATCTAGCAGTCGCGCTGGTAGCTGCCTTGCAGCTGCTCTTGCAGGTGCTTTTGTAGGAGCGGCGTAAGCCGCGAAGCTGATGGAAATCCAGTAGGCAAAGATTCCAATTGCACGCATGCCTCTGCCGAGCTTGGTTTCGACCGGTCATGTTGAACGCTGCAATCCAATTGCCACCAGCTTCGCGGCTAACGCCGCTCCCACAAAGTGGCAGGAGCCAGCTCCGTCGGTGGATGTGGGAGCGGCATAAGCCGCGAAGCTGATGGAAATCCAGCTGGTGGAGATTCCAATTGCACGCCTGCCTCTGCCGAGCTTGGTTGCCAAGGGTCATGTTGAACACTGCAATCCAACTGCTGTCGGCTTCGCGGCTTACGCCGCTCCTACAAAAG
>NZ_JBRRBO010000086.1:0-4440 GCF_056756175.1 Stenotrophomonas sp. STEN240
ATGCTCGGCAGGAGCTTTCCCGGTAACGCCCCTGCCGAGCATGGCTCGGCACTACAGGACATTCGGCTCAGCCCTCGGCTGCCACAAACCCGCCGGTCTGGCGCGCCCACAGCCGTGCATACAAGCCGCCGGAAGCCACCAGTTCGGCATGGCTGCCGGTTTCGACGATACGCCCATGGTCCATCACCACCAGCCGGTCCATGCGCGCGATGGTGGACAACCGATGGGCAATGGCGATGACCGTCTTGTCTCCCATCAACTCGTCCAGGCTGTCCTGGATGGCCGCTTCCACTTCCGAATCCAGCGCCGATGTCGCCTCATCCAGAATCAGGATCGGCGCGTCCTTCAACAGCACCCGGGCAATGGCGATGCGTTGGCGCTGGCCACCAGACAGTTTCACCCCGCGCTCGCCGACATGGGCGTCATAACCCTGCCGGCCCTGCCCGTCCACCAGGGAATCAATGAAACCTTCGGCACGCGCCTTGGCCACAGCCGCGCGCAGCTGTTCCTCGCTGGCGTCGGGGCGGCCGTACAGCAGGTTGTCGCGGATCGAGCGGTGCAGCAGCGAGGTGTCCTGGGTGACCACGCCGATCTGCGCACGCAGGCTGTCCTGGGTGACGTGGGCGATATCCTGGCCGTCGATCAGGATGCGGCCGCTCTCCAGGTCGTACAGGCGCAGCAGCACGTTGACCAGGGTGGACTTGCCCGCACCCGACGGCCCGACCAGGCCGATCTTCTCGCCCGGCTTCACCGCCAGATTCAAGCCGGCCATCACTCCGCCACGCTTGCCGTAATGGAAATGCACATTCTGGAAATCCACTGCGCCGGCAGTGACGACCAGTGGCTTGGCATCGGCCGCATCCTGCACGCTCAGCGGCTGGGCAATGGTTTCCATGCCGTCCTGCACGGTGCCGATGTCTTCGAAGATGCCGTTGATGGTCCACATGATCCAGCCCGACATGTTGTGGATGCGGATCACCAGGCCGGTGGCCAGGGTGATCGCGCCCACGCTGATCAAGCTGTCCTGCCACAGCCACAACGCCAACGCGCAGGTGCCAACGATCAGGAAACCGTTGAGCACGGCGATCACCATCTCCAGGCCGGTGGTGATGCGGGTCTGCGCGCGGTGTTTTTCGGCCAGCTCCTGGATCGCTTCGGCGACATAGCGCTGCTCGTGCCCGCTATGTGCGAACAGTTTGAGCGTGGCGATATTGGTATAGCCATCGACGATGCGGCCCATCGCCCGCGAGCGTGCATCGGAGGCAATCCAGGCGCGGTGCTTCATGCGCGGCACGAAGTACACGCCGATACCCACATAAGCCACCATCCAGATCGCCAGCGGCAGCATCAGGCGCCAGTCGACCTGTGCGAACAGATATAGCGCGGTGCCGGTATAAACCACGATGTACCACATCGAATCGACCATCTGCACGGCGGATTCGCGCAGCGAAGTGCCGGTCTGCATCACCCGGTTGGCGACGCTGCCGGCAAAGTCGTTCTGGAAGAAACTCAGGCTCTGCCGCACCACATGGTTGTGCATCAGCCAACGCGAGCGGTTGCTCAGGCCCGGCACGATGGACTGGTTGACCAGCAGGTTGTGCAGGGCAACCAGGACCGGCCGCGCCAGCAGGGTGATGCCGGCCATCCATAGCAACTCGCTTGCATTGCGCTGGAAGAAACCCGGCCCAGGGCTATCGGCAAGCATGTCGACGATACGGCCAAGGAAGTCGAACATCGCCACTTCCACCAATGCCAGCAGCAGCCCGGCGATCAGCGTGGCCAGCAGCACCGGCCATACCGGGCGCAGGTAATGCAGGTAGAAGCGCACCACGCCGCGCGGCGGCGTGCGGGTGTCGACCGGCGGGAAAACGGGGATCAGGGATTCGAACCAGCGCAGCATCGCCACGGCCTGTAAAACCAGAACAGGCCGCGATTGTCCCATCGCGGCCTGTGTTGTGTCTGTCTAGGCGATGTCTGGTTGTGTCAGCGGCGAGAATCACTGGGTTGTGGGAGCGGCGTCAGCCGCGAAGCTGATACCGCTTCCACCCCTGATCAATCGCAAACTGATGATCCATTTGCTTCGCGGCTTACGCCGCTCCTACAACCCCCGTCAATCCGCCTTGGGCTTCAGCAGCAGGTCCTGGAAGTCAAAGCTGAAATCGGTCAACGACGACACGGGCTGCATGCGTACTTCACGCACCTTGCCATCCGGGTCCAGGCTGAAATTGACGAAGGCATCGGCGTTGAGCGAACGGTTGTCCCAGCGCACGATGAAGGTGTCGTGCTGCCAGTGCTCCATCGTGCCGACCAGATCGGCGGTGGCACCAAAGCGCAGGTGCAGCTTGCCGCCCTGCTGTTCGACGAACACATCGCCGTACCAGGCATCGCGATAGGTGCCGGCATACGCGGGCAGCGGCAGCGACGGCTTGCTCCGGGCATCACGCGCGGCCACATGCTTGTCCCAGGCCTCGTCGGCATTGCCCTGCGCCTTGGCAACGCCAGCGGCATAGGCGGCCACCCAGTCATTGCCCTGCGCACCAAGCATGGCATCGAGCACGCTCATGGTGATCGCGTTGAAAGCGGCGCCGGATTCCTGGTTGGTCAGCACCACCACGCCCAGGTTCTGCTCGGGCACCAGGGTCAACCGCGACACCTGGCCCGGCCAGCCACCGGTATGCCAGACCAGCTTCTGCCCACGGTAATCGCTCAAGCTCCACCCCTCGCCGTACCCGGCGAAGTTCGGCCGTGCAGCGGCAAGTTCCGGCACCGACGGCTTGGGCACCACCTGCGGGATCTGCATCTGCCACATCTGCTGCTGGGTCTTCTCGGTGAACAGCGGCGTGCCATCGGCGAGCTTGCCCTCGGCCAGCTGCACGTTCATCCACTTTGCTAGGTCATGCACGCTGGAATAGATGCCACCGGCGCCCGCATTGTTGGACCAGGTCAGCGGCGGCACCGGACGCAGATCCTTGAAGTCGAACTTGGCGTGGCCAACGGCTGCCTTGTCGCCCGGCTTGAGGTGATCGGCGTTATAGCGGGTCTCGCTCATGCCGACCTTGTCGAAGATGCGCTGCTGCAGGAAGTCGGCAAACGATTGCCCGGATACCTTCTCGATCACCTGCTGGGCAACGGCATAAAGAATATTGTCGTAGGCGTAGCGGTCGCGGAAACCATTCTTCAACGGCACCTGCGCCAGCCGCGCCACCACCTCGGCATTGCTGTAGCGCGTGGTCGGCCAGAACAACAGATCGCCCGCGCCCAGGCTCAGGCCGCTGCGGTGCGAGAGCAGATCGCGGATGCGCATTTCGCCGGTCACATAGGGATCGGACATGCGGAACGACGGCAGGTGATCGACCACCCGGTCGTCCATCTTCAGCTTACCGTCTTCGGCCAGCAGGTTCAGCGAGGTCGCGGTGAACGCCTTGGTATTGGAGGCGATGGCAAACAGGGTATCGGCCTGCACCGGCTCCGGCTTGCCCAGCTCGCGCAGGCCCCAGCCACGCTCCAGGATCACCTTGCCATCCTTGACCACGGCCACCGCCACGCCCGGCACGTCGAACTGCTGGCGTACCCGTTCCACGGTCGCGTCCAGCTGCTGCAGTTCCGTCGGCGCTGCCTCCTGTGCAACCGCCTGCGGTGCCACCACGCCCATCGCGAGCATCAGCCCGCCGCCCAACCAACTATTCAAAGTGCGCTCCCTATGAATCGATACCGGCTCCGCGCCGGCCTTCTCGCGATGGTAACGCGAGCGCGCCCACCCTCGCCTTTCCGCAACTGCCCGCACGCGACCATGGACCTCGCCGCCCGCACCACCTCAACCATCATTCCCTGCCTGCGTTACCGCGACGCACCCGCGGCCATCGACTGGCTGTGCAACGCCTTCGGCTTCCAGCGCCATGCGGTGTACCAGGATGGCGATCTGGTTCACCACGCGCAGCTGGTATTCGGCAACGGCATGATCATGTTGGGTTCGGTGCAGCCAAGCGAATGGGGCAGCAACATGATCCAGCCCGACGAGGTCGGCGGCATGGAGACGCAAAGCGCCTGCGTGATCGTCAGCGATGCCGACGCCCATTACAGCCAGGCCAAGGCCGCCGGGGCGGAGATCGTCATCGATATTGCCGACCAGGCCTACGGCGGCCGCGGCTACGCCTGCCGCGATCCCGAAGGCCACCTGTGGTGGTTTGGCAGCTACGACCCGTGGGCCCCGAACGTGTAGTGCCGAGCCATGCTCGGCAGAGGCGTTCCACGTAGCGCTTGCCCCACATGTAGTGCCGAGCCATGCTCGGCAGAAGCGTTCCACGTAGCGCTGGCCCCACATGTAGTGCCGAGCCATGCTCGGCAGAGGCGTTCCACGTAGCGCTTGCCCCACATGTAGTGCCGAGCCATGCTCGGCAGAAGCGTTCCACGTAGCGTTTGGATCGCTGGTAAAGCTCCTGC
>NZ_JBRRBO010000087.1:0-3778 GCF_056756175.1 Stenotrophomonas sp. STEN240
AACCGGGGTCGATGAACAACCGACATCTCCGCAATCCGATGCTGCATCAGCTTCGCGGCGAAAGCCGCACCGACATGCGAATCCCAGCGAATTTTTGGGAGCGGCGTTAGGCGCGAAGCCGGGGTCGATGAAGGACCGGAATTTCCGCAATCTGATGCGGCATCAGCTTCGCGGCTTACGCCGCTCCCACAAGCTACCATCGACGCCATCGCCACCATTGCGACCGCTGCAATCGCCGCTGCAGGTTCAGCAGGCAACAAAAAACCCCGGCTTGCGCCGGGGTTTTTCGTTCAACCATTACCAATCAGCTACAACCAACCATTACTGCTCAGCTGCAACCAACCATTACTACTCAACCACAGCTCAGGCGTTGACCGAATCGGCCACGTCCTTGTAATCGCTGATCTGGTCGAAGTTCATGTAGCGGTAGATCTCGCTGCCGGCAGCATCCAGCACGCCGACATCGGCCATGTACTCTTCCTTGGTCGGGATGCGGCCCAGCCGCGAGCAGATTGCAGCCAGTTCGGCCGAACCCAGGTACACGTTGGTGTTGCGACCCAGACGGTTCGGGAAGTTGCGGGTCGAGGTCGACATCGCGGTGGAGCCTTCGCGGATCTGCGCCTGGTTGCCCATGCACAGCGAGCAGCCCGGCATTTCCATGCGTGCGCCAGCAGCACCGAAGGTGCCGTAGACGCCTTCCTTGGTCAGCTCGGAGGCGTCCATCTTGGTCGGCGGTGCAACCCACAGACGGGTCGGGATGTCGCGCTTGCCTTCCAGCAGCTTGGCAGCGGCACGGAAGTGACCAATGTTGGTCATGCACGAACCGATGAACACTTCGTCGATCTTGGCACCGGCCACTTCCGACAAGGTCTTCACGTCGTCCGGGTCGTTCGGGCAGGCCACGATCGGCTCGTGGATGTCGGCCAGGTCGATCTCGATGACGGCGGCGTACTCGGCGTCGGCATCACCCTGCAGCAGTTCCGGGTTGGCCAGCCATGCTTCCATCTTCTCGATGCGACGGGCCAGCGAACGTGCGTCCTGGTAACCCTCGGCAATCATCCACTTCAGCAGCGTGATGTTACTGGTGAGGTACTCGATGATCGGCTCCTTGTTCAGGTGCACCGAGCAACCAGCGGCCGAACGCTCAGCCGAAGCATCGGACAGTTCGAACGCCTGCTCGACCTTCAGGTCCGGCAGACCTTCGATTTCCAGGATGCGGCCGGAGAAGATGTTCTTCTTGCCCGCCTTGGCCACGGTCAGCAGACCGGACTTGATCGCGTACAGCGGAATCGCGTTGACCAGGTCACGCAGGGTCACGCCCGGCTGCATCTTGCCCTTGAAGCGCACCAGCACCGACTCCGGCATGTCCAGCGGCATGACGCCGGTGGCAGCGGCGAAGGCGACCAGGCCCGAACCGGCCGGGAACGAAATGCCGACCGGGAAACGGGTGTGCGAGTCACCACCGGTACCGACGGTGTCAGGCAGCAGCATGCGGTTGAGCCAGCTGTGGATCACGCCGTCGCCCGGACGCAGCGAGACGCCACCACGGGTGGAGATGAATTCCGGCAGGGTGTGGTGGGTCTTGACGTCCACCGGCTTCGGGTAGGCAGCGGTGTGGCAGAACGACTGCATCACCAGGTCGGCCGAGAAGCCCAGGCAGGCCAGGTCCTTCAGCTCGTCACGGGTCATCGGACCGGTGGTGTCCTGCGAGCCTACCGAGGTCATCTTCGGTTCGCAGTAGGTGCCCGGGCGCATGCCCTTGCCTTCCGGAAGGCCACAGGCGCGGCCAACCATCTTCTGCGCCAGCGAGTAACCCTTGCCGGTGTCGGCCGGCTGCACCGGCAGACGGAACAGCTCGGTCACCGGCAGGCCCAGCGCTTCGCGCGCCTTGGCGGTCAGGCCACGGCCGATGATCAGCGGAATGCGGCCACCGGCGCGCACTTCGTCGAACAACACGTCGCTCTTGACCTGGAACTCGGCGATCACTTCGCCGTTCTTCAGTGCTTTGCCGTCGTACGGACGCAGCTCGACGACATCGCCGTGCTCCATCTTCGACACGTCCAGCTCGATCGGCAGTGCGCCGGCATCTTCCATGGTGTTGTAGAAGATCGGGGCGATCTTCGAACCCAGGCACACGCCGCCGAAGCGCTTGTTCGGGATGAAGGGGATGTCTTCACCGGTGAACCACAGCACCGAGTTGGTGGCGGACTTGCGGCTGGAACCGGTGCCGACAACGTCGCCGACATAGGCAACCAGGTTGCCCTTTTCCTTCAGCGACAGGATTTCCTGGATCGGGCCGCGCTTGCCATCTTCTTCCGGCACGAACGGCGCGTCGGGACGCTTGTTCTTCAGCATCGCCAGCGCATGCAGCGGGATGTCCGGGCGGGTGGTGGCGTCCGGTGCCGGCGACAGGTCGTCGGTATTGGTTTCGCCCGGCACCTTGAACACGGTGATGGACAGGCTCTGCGGCACTTCCGGCTTGCTGGTGAACCACTCGGCATCGGCCCAGCTCTGCAGCACGCCCTGTGCATGGGCGTTGCCGGCCTTGGCCTTTTCCTGCACGTCATGGAAGGCATCAAACACCAACAGGGTGTGCTTCAGGCCGCTGGCGGCGATGGCACCGACTTCGGCGTCGTCAAGCAGCTGGATCAGCGGCGCGACGTTGTAGCCGCCGAGCATGGTGCCCAGCAGTTCGGTGGCGCGCGCGCGGCTGATCAGCGCGTTCTTCTCGCTGCCGAAGGCAATGGCGGCCAGGTACGAAGCCTTGACCTTGGCAGCGTCATCGACGCCGGCCGGCACGCGGTGGGTGATCAGGTCGAGCAGGAACTCGGCCTCACCCGCCGGCGGGTTCTTCAGCAGCTCGATGACGTCGGCCGTCTGCTGTGCGGTCAGCGGCAACGGCGGGATGCCAAGCGCGGCGCGCTCGGCTACGTGGTGGCGGTAGGCTTCCAACATGACAACTCCCGGGTGTAACGGTTAAAGAATGGATTGGGCTCAGCTTTGCGGCACGATCAGCTTCAGGCCCTTGAAGTAGTCGCGATAAAACGTGTCGTTCCAGGTGATCAGGCCATCGCACTGCAGCAGTGCGTGGGCGCCCACCATGAAATCGTCGATGCGGCGGGTTTCGCCGCTGCGTTGGCGATGGCGGCGGTGCATCTCGCCGGCACGCAACGCGGATTTGGCTTCCAGCGGATTGAAATGGACACCCATTTCTTCCAAAGCGCCCTGCACCTCGGCGCCGCCGCGCAGTGATGCGCAGATCTCGGCCAGGGTGGTACCGCAGATGACCACCCGGCCACCGACCAGCGCCTGCCGCAGGCAGGCCTCCACCGCGTCGGCGCGGGGGCCATCGCTGAGCAGTTCGATCAGGACCGGGGAGTCGACCGCGATCATGCCTGGTCGGCCTCGTCACGGACGGTGCGTACGGCCTGCTCGGCCGACTCGAAACCGTCCAGCGCGAACTTGCCGCGGGCACGGGAAATGGCGTCGTCCACGCTCTTGCGCAGGATGATGCGGCTGCCCTCCAGCTCAACCTTGAGCTGGGTGCCCTTGGTCAGGCCCAGGGCGTCGCGTACGGCTTTGGGCAGAGTGATCTGCCCGCGTTCAGCTACGGTGGCTTCCATGGGACCTCCAATGAAGTATGTACGAATTATACATACTTCCGTCGGCATACCCCAAACCACTGCAGTACTGCCGAGCCGTGCCGCCGAAAGCCACACCTGTAGTGGGGGGGGCGAGGGGGGGGGGGGCGGGCCAGGTTAGACAACGGGGGAGCGCG
>NZ_JBRRBO010000088.1:0-3643 GCF_056756175.1 Stenotrophomonas sp. STEN240
GCAGTGGCTTTACCGGTAATGCCCTATTGCCGACCATGGGTCGGCACTACGGATCAATTCCAGCTCAGTACGACCTTGCCGGCCTTGCCCTGTTCCATCAGGTCGAAACCTTCCTGGAAACGGTCCACCGGCAGCTGGTGGGTCATCACCTTGCCCAGCGGGAAACCGCCCAGCACCAGCTGGGTCATCTTGTACCAGGTCTCGTACATCTTGCGGCCGTAGATGCCCTGCACGGTCAGGCCCTTGAAGATGATCTTGTCCCAGTCGCAACCGGCACCGCGCGGCATGATGCCGAGCATGGCGATCTTGCCGCCGTGGTACATGCAATCGAGCATGTCGTTGAAGGCGCGCGGGTTGCCGCTCATTTCCAGGCCCACGTCGAAGCCTTCCATGTGCAGCTCGGCCATCACGTCCTTCAGCGACTGGTTGGCGACGTTGACCACGCGGGTGGCGCCCATGTCGGCAGCCAGCTTCAGGCGGAAATCATTGACGTCGGTGACCACCACGTTGCGTGCACCGATGTGCTTGCAGATGCCGGCAGCAATGATGCCGATCGGGCCTGCGCCGGTGATCAGCACGTCCTCGCCGATCACGTCGAACTCCAGCGCGCAATGCGCGGCGTTGCCATAGGGGTCGAAGAACGCGGCCAGCTCGGACGGGATCTGGTCCGGGATCGGCCACAGGTTGGTGGCCGGCATCACCATGTATTCGGCGAAGGCGCCGTTGACGTTGACGCCGATGCCGACGGTGTTCGGGCACAGGTGCTGGCGGCCGCCACGGCAGTTGCGGCAATGGCCGCAGACGATGTGGCCTTCGGCCGAGACGCGCTGGCCGATTTCATAGCCGGTCACGCCCGGGCCGATTTCGGCGATGCGGCCGACAAACTCGTGGCCGATGGTCAGGCCCGGCTTGATGGTGCGCTGGCTCCATTCGTCCCACAGGTAGATGTGCAGGTCGGTGCCACAGATGGCGGTCTTTTCCAGCTTGATCAGCACCTGGTTCGGGCCCGGCGTAGGCACCGGCACCTCTTCCATCCAGATGCCCTTGGTCGCTTCGCGCTTCACCAGCGCCTTCATCGTCTGTGCCATTGCAGGGGACCGCAGTGTGGGGAAAGGACGTGATTATAAGCTTTCAACCGTAACCGCCCGGTACTGACCGATGACAGGGGCGGCAGACAGTTACAGCCGCTACAATCGGCCGTTCCAAACTTTCGGATGTGTCTGATGCGCGTGAATTTTCTTGCGTTTTCCATCGTTGCCGGCCTTGGCCTGGCGCAGACCGCGCAGGCTGCCGAAGGCATGTGGGTGCCGCAGCAGTTGCCGGAAATTGCCGGCCCGCTGAAGCAGGCAGGCCTGAAGCTGGACCCGCAGCAGCTGGCCAACCTCACCGGTGACCCGATGGGCGCAGTGGTTGCGCTGGGCGGCTGTACCGCCAGCTTCGTCTCGCCGCAGGGCCTGGTGGTCACCAACCACCACTGTGCCTACGGCTCGATCCAGCTCAATTCCACCGCCGAGAAGAATCTGATCAAGGACGGCTTCAACGCGCCGACCCTGAAGGACGAACTGAGCGCCGGCCCGAACGCCCGCATCTACGTGCTGGACGACATCACCGACGTCACCACCCAGGTAAAGGCCGCCATCGCTGGCGCCGGCAATGACCCGCTCAAGCGCACCCAAGCGCTGGAAACCTTCGAGAAGCAGGCCATTGCTGCCTGTGAAACCGACGATGCCTACAGCTGCACCCTGTACAGCTTCTCCGGCGGCAACACCTACCGCCTGTTCAAGAACATGGAAATCAAGGACGTGCGCCTGGCCTATGCACCCCCGGGCAGCGTCGGCAAGTTCGGCGGCGACGTCGACAACTGGATGTGGCCGCGCCACACCGGCGATTTCTCGTTCTACCGCGCCTACGTTGGCAAGGACGGCAAGCCGGCCGCATTCGCCGCCGACAACGTGCCGTACCAGCCCAAGCATTGGCTGAAGCTGGCCAACCAGCCGCTGGGCGAGGGTGATTTCGTGATGGTTGCCGGTTACCCGGGCCGCACCGATCGCTATGCGCTGGTCAGCGAATTCGAGAACACCGCTACCTGGACCTACCCGTCGATCGCCAAGGCCTACAAGGACCAGATCGCGATGGTCGAAGCGGCCAGTAAGACCAACCCGGACATCGCGGTGAAGTACGCCGCCAACATGGCCGGCTGGAACAACACCAGCAAGAACTACGACGGCCAGCTGGACGGCTTCAAGCGCAACAACGTGCTGGGCCAGAAGCAGGCTGCAGAAACCGCGGTGCTGGAATGGCTGCGTGGCCAGGGCGATGCCGGCAAGCCGGCGCTGGATGCCTTCGCACAGCTGCAGACGCTGGGCCAGCAGTCGCGCATGAACCAGGCGCGTGACCTGAACCTGGCGATGCTCAACCGCACCGGCACCCTCGGCACCGCCGTGCGTCTGTACCGCCTGGCCATTGAAAAGGCCAAGCCGGACGCGCAGCGCGAAGAGGGTTACCAGGAGCGCGACCTGCCGACCATCGAAGGCGGCCTGAAGCAGATGGACCGCCGCTACGTGCCGGCCATGGACCGTCAGTTCCAGCAGTACTGGTTGCAGCAGTACGTGCAGCTGCCGGCTGGCCAGCACCTGTCGGCGTTCGACAAGTGGATCGGCGGCGTCGATGCCAAGGCGGTTGATGCAACCGTCGCGCGTCTGGACGGCTCCAAGCTGGGCAACCTGGACGAGCGTTTGAAGTGGTTCGGTGCCGACAAAGCTGCGTTTGAAGCCAGCACCGACCCGGCCATCCAGTACGCGGTGGCGGTGATGCCGGCACTGCTGGAGCTGGAGCACCAGCGCAAGGTCCGTACCGGTGAAGAGCTGGTCGCGCGCCCGCTGTTCCTGCAGGCAATTGCTGATTACAAGAAGACCAAGGGTGAGTTCGTTTACCCGGACGCCAACCTGTCGCTGCGCATCACCTTCGGCAACGTGAAGGGTTACACCGGCCTGGACGGCAAGGTGCAGCCGGCCTTCACCGACCTGGAAGGCATCGTCGCCAAGGAAACCGGCAAGGACCCGTTCGACTCGCCGCAGGCGCTGATCGATGCGGTCAAGGCCAAGCGTTATGGCGGCTTTGAAGACAAGCGTATCGGCAGCGTGCCGGTGAACTTCCTGTCCGATCTGGACATCACTGGCGGCAACTCCGGCTCGCCGGTGCTGGACGCGCACGGTCGTCTGGTCGGTCTGGCGTTTGACGGCATCTGGGAATCGGTCGCCAGCAACTGGGTGTTCGACCCGGTGATGACCCGCATGATTTCGGTCGACGAGCGTTACATGCGTTGGATCATGCAGGAAGTGGCGCCGGCGCCGCAGCTGCTGAAGGAAATGGACGCCGCCTCGAAGTAAGCTCGAGCTGCGTTGTTTGAATGAAAGCCCGGGCGGGAAACTGCCCGGGCTTTTTTGTCGGGCAACGCGCAGATTTGCAGGAGCGGCGTCAGCCGCGAAGCCGGCAGTGTTGAAAGCACCTGCATGCCGGCAATCGGATGGATCTGTGGCTTCGCGGCTGTCGCCGCTCCCACGTTCGTTGCCTGGCAACTGTTGTGCCGAGCCATGCTCGGCTGAGGCCTTACCGGGAAGGCCACTGCCGAGCAGGGCTCGGC
>NZ_JBRRBO010000089.1:0-3315 GCF_056756175.1 Stenotrophomonas sp. STEN240
TACCAGTAGAGCCCCAAAAGCCCCCCTCACCCCAACCCCTCTCCCGCAAACGGGAGAGGGGCTCAAGCCTCCCCATCGATGTCGCGCGCTCTGTAGTGCCGAGCCATGCTCGGCAGAGGCCTTCCCGGTAGAGCCGCAAAAGCCCCCCTCACCCCAACCCCACACCCCTGAACGGGAGAGGGGCTTCAAACAACAACGCTCACACTGCCCATACCGCCGGCCACCTGACCGCCGGTGGTAACATAGACATCTGATTTCAGGCCTTTTTCCTCCATGTTCAGCTTTTTTCGCCGCAAAAAGACCGACGACGCCCAACAGCCCGCAAAGCCGTCCACGCTGAGCGTTGAGGAACTGGCCGCCGCCTTCCCGCAGGCCCCGTCGGCGCAATCGCCGCTGCCGGCAGAACCTGACTCGACCGAAGCCGCGCAAGCACCGATCCAGGCAAACGAGGCCCCCGCAGCACATGTGGAGCCAACGACCGAAGTCGCGGCGACGCCTGCGCCGCTTGTCGAACAGGCTGTCGCAGCGGAAACCGTGGCTGCAACCGTGCCGGTCCCCGCTCACACAGTACCGGCCATCGCCCCCTCGCCTGCAATCAACGAAATCGCGGCGCAGCCAACAGAACCCACTGCTGCTCCTGTAGTTGCTGCTCCTGTAGTTGCTGAAGAAGCGGCTCCAGCTGCACTGCCAACTGCCACTCCGGCTCCAGCTCCAGTCGCAGCCGAAACCAACGCACCCAGCTCCGCCGATTCCGACGCAGCACTGATTCCCGCCAATGCAGCGCCTGCCGCACAGGCTGGCAAGCCCGGTTGGCGCGACCGTCTGCGCAACAGCACGTTCGCCCGCAGCTTCGGCGGCCTGTTCTCGCGCAACCCCAAGCTCGACGACGACCTGCTCGACGAGATTGAAACCGCACTGATCACCGCCGACGTCGGCATGCCGGCAACCACGGCGCTGGTCGAAGACCTGCGCAAGCGCATGAAGTCGCGCGAGTTTGCCGATGCCAATGCGCTGCTGGCCGCACTGCGCGCCGACCTGATCGCCATGCTGCAGCCGGTCGCCAAGCCGTTGGTGATCGACACCAACGCCAAGCCGTTCGTGATCCTCACTGTCGGCGTCAACGGCGTCGGCAAGACCACCACCATCGGCAAGCTGGCCAAGCGCTTCAAGGATCAGGGCCATAGCCTGATGCTGGCTGCCGGCGACACCTTCCGCGCCGCCGCCGTCGCCCAGTTGCAGATCTGGGGTGAGCGCAATGGCGTGGCCGTGGTCGCCCAAGGTCAGAACGCAGATGCTGCCTCGGTCGCATTCGACGCACTGCAGGCCGGCAAGGCGCGCGGCACCAGCGTGTTGATCGCCGATACCGCTGGCCGCCTGCACACCCAGACCGGCCTGATGAACGAGCTGAGCAAGATCCGTCGCGTTCTCGGCAAGATCGATGAAACCGCTCCGCACGAAGTGTTGATGGTCATCGACGGCACCACCGGCCAGAACGCGCTGTCGCAGCTGCGCCAGTTCCATGCGGCTGCAGGCGTCACCGGCCTTGTCGTGACCAAGCTGGACGGCACCGCCAAGGGCGGCGTGGTATTCGCGCTGGCCCGCGAATTCGGCATTCCGATCCGTTTTGCAGGCATCGGCGAGCGCCCGGAAGATCTGCGCGTGTTTGATGCCGAAGCCTTCGTCGACGCATTGTTGCCGCAGGCGCTGGGCGCTTGATCTGAAGCCCCTCTCCCACCGGGAGAGGGGTTGGGGTGAGGGTACGAAAGAGCGAAGCTCCCACGCAGCATCAACGACAAGAGCCTTACCCTCATCCGCCCCTATGGGGCACCTTCTCCCGCAGGGAGAAGGGACGCGCCAGCCACCGCCCTCGCTAGCCCATGCCCAACTTCCCCAGCCAACTCCTTACCTGGTTCGACCAGCACGGCCGCCATGATCTGCCCTGGCAGCATCCGCGCTCGCCGTACCGCGTCTGGCTGTCGGAAATCATGTTGCAGCAGACCCAGGTCGCTACGGTCACCCCGTACTTCCAGCGCTTCGTGCAGTCGTTTCCGACGCTTGCGGACCTGGCCGCCACCGACAACGACACGCTGATGGCGCATTGGGCCGGGCTGGGCTACTACGCGCGTGCCCGCAACCTGCATGCGGCCGCCAAGCAATGCGTTGAACTGCATGGTGGCGAACTGCCGCGTGATTTCGATGCGCTGCTTGCCCTGCCCGGCATCGGCCGCAGCACCGCTGGCGCCATCCTCAGCCAGGCCTGGAACGACCCGTTCGCGATCCTGGATGGCAACGTCAAACGCGTGCTGACCCGTTATCACGGCGTTGCCGGCTTCCCCGGCCTGCCGGTCATCGAAAAGCAGCTCTGGGCGCAGGCCGAAACCCATGTCGCGCAGGTGCCTGCCGGTCGCATGGCCGATTACACCCAGGCCCAGATGGATTTCGGCGCAACCTTGTGCACGCGCTCAAAGCCGGCCTGCATCCTGTGCCCGCTGCAGAACAGCTGTACCGCGCATGCGCAGGGCCTGGTGGATGCATTGCCAACGCCGAAGCCGAGCAAGGTGCTGCCAGAGCGTGAGGCCAGCGCCTTGCTGCTGGAGGACAGCGACGGCCGCATCCTGCTGCTCAAGCGCCCGCCGACCGGCATCTGGGCCTCCCTGTGGACCCTGCCGCAGGCCGACACCGACAGCGCGTTGCGTGACTGGTTTGCCGGCACCATCAAGGGCAACTACGACAATGCCGAAGAACTGCCGCTGATCGTGCACACCTTCAGTCATTACCGCCTGCATCTGCAGCCCTTGCACTTGCGCAAGGTCGCACTCAAGGCCAAGGTCGGTGACAATGCCGATCTACGTTGGGTGGCACGCAGCGAGCTGGCCGCACTTGGCCTGCCCGCGCCTATCCGCAAACTGCTGGACAAGCATCCGGCGCACTGATTCGACAGGATTCCACCATGCCCCGCTCCGTCTTCTGCCAGTACGAACAACGCGAAACCGAGGGTCTGGATTTCGTGCCCTATCCGGGTGAACTGGGCCAGCGCATTTTCGCCAATATCGGCAAGCCGGCCTGGGCTGCATGGCTGGCGCATCAGACCATGCTGATCAACGAGAACCGCTTGTCGCCGCGCGATCCCAAGCACCGCGCCTTCCTTGAAGAAGAACTGGTGAAGTACCTGTTCTCTGGTGGCGCTGAAAAGCCAGCCGGCTACGTGGCGCCGGAAGCTCACTGACACCAGACTGTAGTGGCGCGGCCCACCCCGCGGAGGCCCAACCCCCAAACCCCCCCCCCCGCCAGGCGCCGGCCGCCCCCGGGGCCCTA
>NZ_JBRRBO010000090.1:0-3112 GCF_056756175.1 Stenotrophomonas sp. STEN240
GAGCATGGCTCGGCACTACATGGCGGGGTTGCCGCTAGAGCCCCTGCCGAGCATGGCTAGGCACTACTCGATTGGCAGGCACAGGGTTTCTTTGACTTCTTCCATCACGATGTAGCTCTTGGATTCGCGCACGTGCGGCAAGGTCAACAAGGTGCTGCCCAACAGTTTGCGGTAGGAGGCCATTTCGTTGATGCGGGCCTTGAGCAGGTAGTCGAAATCGCCGGACATCAGATGGCATTCCAGTACGTTGGGCAGCTTCAACGCGGCACGGCGGAATTCCTCGAAGATGTCGCCGGATTTGTAGGCCAGGCTGATCTCCACGAACACCAGCAGGCTGGCCTTGACCGAAGACGGATCCAGCCGCGCGTAGTAGCCGGTGATCACCCCTTCGCGTTCCAGCCGGCGCACGCGCTCGGTGCAGGGCGTGGTCGACAGGCCAACGCGCTCGCCCAGCTCGGTGAAGGAGATGCGGCCCTCCTGCTGCAGGATGCGCAGGATCTTGCGGTCGATCTTGTCCAGTTCGCGGCTGCGGGTGGCCATGGCGGCTCTGCTTTTGATGAACGAAACAGGAAATTACCCTGATTCACCGCATCAATAAAGGTAAAAACACTGGTTCACCCTGAATATACTGCGCCGTTCCTAGCCCCTGCCATCCCGTGCGCAGGGAATGATGTGGTCCGGAGAATGAAAATGCGCGTTCTGGTGCTTGGCAGCGGTGTGATCGGCACGACCAGTGCCTGGTATCTACGGCAGGCCGGCTTTGATGTCACCGTGGTTGACCGGCAGCCTGGCCCGGCGCTGGAGACCAGCTTCGCCAATGCCGGCCAACTGTCGTTTGGCTACACCTCGCCGTGGGCCGCCCCGGGCGTACCGTTCAAGGCGATCAAGTGGCTGTTCGAAGAACATGCGCCGCTGGCGATCCGCCCGACTGCGGATATGGCCCAGTACCGCTGGCTGTGGCAGATGCTGCGCAACTGCACCTCCGCCCGCTATGCGGTCAACAAGGCGCGCATGGTGCGCGTGTCCGACTACAGCCGCGATTGCATCAACGAGCTGCGCGCGGCCACCGGCATCGATTACGAAGGCCGCCAGCTGGGCACCACCCAGTTGTTCCGCACCCAGCAGCAGCTGGATGCCGCCGCACAGGACATCGAAGTGCTGCGCGAATACGGCGTGCCCTATGAAGTGCTGGACCGCCAAGGCATCGCCCGGGTTGAGCCGGCGCTGGCAGGCAAGACCGAAATGCTGGTTGGCGCACTGCGCCTGCCCGAGGACCAGACCGGCGACTGCCAGCTGTTCACCAACAAGCTGGCCGCACTGGCCGAAGCGGCCGGGGTGGAGTTCCGCTTCGACCAGGACATCGCCTCGATCCAGTCCGATGGCGACCGCATCGCCGGCGTGCGCATCAACGGCAAGCTGGAAACCGCCGATCACTACGTGCTTGCACTGGGCAGTTATTCGCCGCAGTTGCTGGCACCGCTGGGCATGCAGCTGCCGGTGTATCCGCTGAAGGGTTATTCGCTGACCCTGCCGATCACCAATGCGGCGATGGCACCGAACTCGACCATCCTGGACGAGAGCTACAAGATCGCCATCACCCGCTTCGAAGACCGCATCCGCGTCGGCGGCATGGCTGAAGTTGCCGGTTTTGACCTGTCGCTGGAACCACGCCGCCGCGCCACGCTGGAAAAGGTGGTCAAGGATCTGTACCCGGATGGCGGTGATCTGAGCCAGGCCGCCTTCTGGACCGGCCTGCGCCCGGCCACGCCCGACGGCACCCCGGTGATCGGCGCAACGCCGTATCGCAATCTGTTCCTCAACACCGGCCACGGCACCCTGGGCTGGACCATGGCCGCCGGCTCCGGCCGTTACCTGGCCGACCTGATGAGCGGCAAGCAGCCGCAGATCAGCACCGAGGGGCTGGATATCTTCCGTTACGGCAAGGGGCAGCACTGATGCGCCCGGCACAGGCACTGATCGACCTGGACGCGCTGCGCCACAACTACCGGCTTGCGCGCCAGCTGGGCGGCGGCAAGGCGCTGGCGATCATCAAGGCCGACGCCTACGGCCACGGTGCGGTGAACTGCGCGCGCGCGCTGCAGGACGAGGCCGATGGTTTCGGCGTGGCCTGCATCGAGGAGGCATTGGAGCTGCGCCAGGCCGGCATTCGCGGCCCGATCCTGTTGATGGAAGGGTTCTTCGACGCGGCCGAGCTGCCATTGATCGTCGAGCACGATTTCTGGGTGGTGGTGGCGACGGCGTGGCAGCTGGAAGCGGTGGAAGCGTTCAAGACCGACGCCACGCTGCGTATCTGGTTGAAGCTGGACAGCGGCATGCACCGGCTGGGTTTGTCGATGGAGGAATTCCGCGACGCGCATGCACGCCTGACCGCGCTGCCGCAGGTCGGCCCGCTGGTGCTGATGACGCACCTGGCACGCGCTGACGAACTGGACAGCAACCGCACCCGCGAGCAGTTGGATGTTTTCGTACGTGCCACAGAGGGTTTGGCTGGCGAAACCAGCCTGTGCAATTCGCCAGCGCTATTGGGCTGGCCGGATGTGCGCAGCGATTGGGTGCGCCCGGGCCTGATGTTGTACGGCGCCGATCCGCTGTATCCGCAGCCCAGCCCGCACGCGGCGCAGCTGCGCCCGGTGATGACCCTGCAGTCGCGGGTCATCGCAGTGCGCGAACTCGCCGTCGGCGAGCCGCTGGGTTACGGCGCGCGTTTTGTTGCTGAAGTGCCGACGCGGGTGGGCGTGGTGGCGATGGGCTATGCCGATGGCTATCCGCAGTTCGCGCCCAATGGCACACCGGTATTGATTGATGGCGTGCCCGGGCGTTTGATCGGGCGTGTGTCGATGGACATGCTGACGGTGGACCTGAGCGACCATCCGCAGGCCGCACGCGGCAGCATCGTGCAGCTGTGGGGCAATGCACCAACGATCTCGGAGCTGGCACCGCGTTGCAATACCAGCGCGTACCGGCTGCCGTGCAGTCTCAAGCGCACCCCGCGGGTATATCTGTCGGAGTGAGCTGAGCTCCTGTAGTGGGGGGGGGCGGGGGGGCCGGGAGGAGGGACCCACGGACACAGCCGCCCACGGCGGGGGGCGCG
>NZ_JBRRBO010000091.1:0-2422 GCF_056756175.1 Stenotrophomonas sp. STEN240
GCTAGGCACGAGGCTTCACCGGTAATGCCACTGCCGAGCATGGCTCGGCACTACAGATTGTTCAGCTCCCTCCCTTGCGCCGTAGGCGTAGGGGAGGGTTGGGGAGGGGTTGAGCTCTTGAGCCTTTCCAGCAATGCCAGCTTCGCCGCTGACGCCGCTCCCACAACGCTGTCTAGCGTTCCAATTCCACGTCAGGATCCGCCACCGGCGAGGGCGGCGTGGCGGCTACTTCCGCCGGCGTGGCCTGCGCCTGCTTGCCCAGAATGCTGGCCTTGCGCCAGTTGCCCCAGCGGTAATAGCTCATGATCATCAGCATCGAGCAGAACGCGCTGACCGGGAAGCTCCACCAGATCGCATCGGCACCAAACCGTGGCTGCAGCCACAATGCAAATGGAACCCGGATACCCCACATCGCCACCGCCAGGATCAGCAGCGGCGGCACCACCGCGCCGGTGGACCGGACCACGCCGGACACCACGAAGTTGACACCGAAGAACAGGAACGACCACACCGCGATGTGATTCAGATGGCGGCCGATCTCCAGTGCCTCGCTGGCCGCCGGCAGGAACAGCGCAAGGGTGCTGCGATCAAACAGGATGATCGGTGCGATCAGCGCGCCGGTCAGCAGGAAGTTGAACAGCACGCCGGTGCGCGCGGTGGCATCCACGCGCTCCCAGCGCCCGGCACCCACGTTCTGTGCAGCCATCGTCGAACACGCCGCGCCAATGGCCATCGCCGGCATCTGCACATAGGTCCATAGCTGCATTGCTGCGCCGTAGGCCGATGCGGTTTCCACGCCATAGCCATTGACCATGCTGATCATCATGATCATCGCCAACGAGATCAGGATCATCTGCAGGCCCATCGGCACGCCCTTGATCACCAGCGCCTTGAGGATGAAGGTGTCGATCTTCAGCAGGCCGATGTCCTTGCGCCCCAACCACAGCATGTGCCGCTTGTTGCGCAGGTAGAGCATCAGCCCGGCCAGCGCCAGGCCCTGCGAGAAGAACGTGGCCCAGGCGGAACCGGCGATGCCCAGCTCGGGGAAAGGGCCGACGCCGAAGATCAGCAAGGGATTGAAAGCGATATCCAGCAGCACCGCCAACAGCAGGAAGCGGAACGGCGTGCGTGCATCGCCGGCGCCGCGCAGAGCGGCGGTGATGAAGGCGAAGGCATACAACAGCGGCATCGCCAGGAAGATCACCTTCAGGTAGGCATCGGCCATCGGCAGCGATTCGGCCGGTGTACCCATCGCAAGCAGCAAGCGGTGCGACAGAAACCAGCCCAGCACCGCAATCACCACCGACAGCCCGATGAAGAAGGTGGCGCTGGTGCCCATGACCCGCCGCGCCTGCGGCAGGTCCTTGGCCCCGATCGACTGGCCGATCAGGATGGTGGCAGCCATGCCGATGCCGAATACCGAACCGATCAGGAAAAACATGATGTTGTTGGCATTGGCGGTGGCAGTCAGCGCCGCCTCGCCGAGGAACTTGCCCACCCAGATGGCATTGACCGAGCCGTTCAGCGACTGTGCGATGTTGCCCGCCAGAATAGGCAGGGCGAACATCAGCAGGCTGGGCCCGATTGGGCCTTCGGTGAGCGAGCGGGTTTGCTTGGGTTTCGACATGGAAAACGTTGTCGGGATCGGGGCTGGCACACTAGCATCTTGCAGGTGAGAGCGATGGTGGCAGGTATCACCGTCCGGATGTCTACCAAGGAGTCATGGCAGCGCAATGAGTGGTGAAGTCGTACCAGTAGCGAGCATCCGTCTTGATGTATGGCTGTGGGCCGCGCGCTTTTTCAAGACCCGCAGCCTGGCCAAGCAGGCCGTCGATACCGGCAAGGTCGACGTCGAAGGGCAGCGCCCGAAATCTTCCCGTGCGATCCGCATCGGTGACGCGCTGCGGGTGCAGCGCGGCGACGAGATTTTCGAGATCGCGGTACGCGGGCTCAGCGCCAACCGCGGCTCGGCCCCGGTAGCCCAGGCCTTGTACGAGGAAACGCCAGCGTCCAGGCAGGCGCGCGATGAACTGCGCCTGCGCCGCGCCGCCGAACGCACCGGTTACCAGGCCCCCGCACACCGCCCCGACAAACGCGCCCGTCGCCTGATCCGCGCCCTGGGTGACCTGGACGCCCTCTGAAGGGGCTGGGCAAAGGGCGTCACCCTGTAGTGCCGAGCCATGCTCGGCAGGGGACGTTACCGGGTAGCACCGATTTGTAGGAACGGCGTAAGCCGCGAAGCTGGTAATGCGCGAAAGGCCCAAAAAGCCCAAAAAGCCAACCCCTCCCCTCCGCCTTCGGCGCAAGGGAGGGGGTGTAGTGCCGAGCCATGCTCGGCAAGGGGCGTTACCGGAGAGGTTCAACCTGTAGTGCCGAGCCATGCTCGGCAGGGGGCATTACCGGTGAAGCTTCTGCCGAGCAT
>NZ_JBRRBO010000092.1:0-1870 GCF_056756175.1 Stenotrophomonas sp. STEN240
GCTGGGCGGGCTGTTCGCAGCCGGGCTGGCGCTGGGGGTCTTTTAAAGCCCCTCTCCCCCCGGGAGAGGGGTTGGGGAGAGGGTAAGCGGCGAAGCCTCTTGCGGCCTGATGTCGCCGGGCTTTGCACTTACCCTCATCCGCCCCTTCGGGGCACCTTCTCCCGGAGGGAGAAGGGAGTAGTCAGGCCCTGTTTGAACTGTCAGTTTGCAAGCTCATCCGCAATCCGCTGACGCAAGGTCTGCAGATCCTTGGCAAACGCCTCAATACCGGTAGCCAGCTTCTCGGTAGCCATCGGATCAGCCGCCATATCCGCATCGAACTTCGCTTCGTCGATCGCAGCGAAATTCGAAGCCTCAGCAGCACCAGCCACCAGCTTGCGCGGCAGCTCGCCAAAATCTGCGTCCAGCTTCTCCAGCAGGTCCGGCGAAATCGTCAGACGGTCACAGCCGGCCAGCGCTTCAATCTGCGCAGTCGAACGGAACGAGGCGCCCATCACCACCGTGCTGGAACCACGGCGCTTGAACTCGGCAAACACACCGCGCACGAACACCACGCCCGGGTCTTCGTCGATGTTGGCCGGGGTCTGGCCGTTGGCCACGTACCAATCCAGAATCCGGCCAACAAATGGCGAAATCAGGAACGCACCGGCTTCCGAGCAGGCCAAGGCCTGGGTCGGGTTGAAGATCAGCGTCAGGTTGCAGTCGATGCCTTCGGCCTGCAGCACGCGGGCGGCTTCCACGCCGGCCCAGGTGGCGGCGATCTTGATCAGCACCTTGTCGCGCGGCACGCCGGCCGCTTCGTACATGGCGATGAACTCGCGCGCCTTGGCAATCGTCGCCTCGGTGTTGTGCGCCTGGTCGGCATCCACTTCAGTGGAAACACGGCCCGGTACCAGCTCGGCCAGCATCGTGCCGACGCCAACAGTCAAACGATCGACCACGGCATTGGCGATGGCTTGTTTGTCACCGGACTGGGCCCGGCCCCACTGCAGCTCGCGCTCGATCAGGCCGGCGTAGACCGGCAGGTCGAGGGCTTTCTTCACCAGCGTCGGGTTGGTGGTGCAGTCGACCGGGCGCAGGCGCTTGATGGCGTCGTAATCGCCGGTATCGGCGACGACGACGGACAGTTCGCGCAGCTGGGCGAGCTTGGAGGGGGCCTGGGACATCATGGTTTCCTGTTGCAGGGGCGGCGCAGTGCGCTCAGCGGTGGAAATCACCAGCCGCTTCGGGCTGATAGTGGACGGCGGTAACGCGCAGGCGCAGCTGGCGGCCGCCGGGAGCGGTCCAGTCGATGGTCTGGCCAACCGACAAGCCCAGCAGGGCACTGCCAACCGGTGCCAGGATCGATACGCGGCCCTTGTCGAAATCCGCTTCGTGCGGATAGACCAGAGTCAGGGAATGCTTTTCGTTGTGCAGCTCGTCTTCGCAGTCCACACGGGAGTGCATGGTGACGATGCCTTCGGGGATTTCTTCCGGCGGCAGCACCTGTGCGCGCTCAAGTTCCTGCGCAAGGGCAACAGCGGCCGGGTGCCGGCTCAGCGCCGGGGAGTCAAGCAGGGCCTCAAGACGGGCCATGTCGCGGGTGGAAACAATGATGGATGGCGGCAGACCGCTGTGGCTGGTCATGGGAATTCCTTATCTGTATGAAGAGCAAGCAAAAGGCGACGCTTTGTCGGCGCCGCCCGGATTTCTATTGTGCTGGTGAAACGGGCCGTAGGCGGCCCTGTGAAGATCATGGGGCCGGTGGGGCTCGGATGCAATGTGGGGGAGGGGGATGTTCAGCTTTTGGGGCAAAAACTGCCCCCTCCCCAACCCTCCCCTGCGCTGCGCGCAAGGGAGGGGGCAAGGCTTGGCTCCCTCCCTTGCGCGC
>NZ_JBRRBO010000093.1:0-1540 GCF_056756175.1 Stenotrophomonas sp. STEN240
TGGTGGCCTTTTCATGCTTCATAATGGAACCCTTCACCCCCCCCCCCCCCCCCCCCCCCCCCCCCCACTACAGGATCTACGCGCGGCGCCTAGCGCAGTGCCTCATGCAACACATCAAGCAGCTGCTCGTTGTAATCGCCGCGCTGCTCCCAGTACATGATGCCGCCGAGCCCCTGTTGTTTGACGTACTCGGCCTTGATCCGCAGCGATTGCGGGTCGTCATAGCTGATCATGCGTCGTTCCTTGGCATTCCACAGCCAGGGAACCTGCGCCTCTTCGTCCCAATGCCGCTGCCACTCCGGCGCGTTGAGGCGGGTGTGGACGATCTCGCTCCAGGTGATGAAGCCGCCCTCTGTCGTGAACTTCTGGAAGCGACCATTGTTGGCCGTGCCTACATCGCCGAAAGTGCGGCCATAGAACGGTACGCCGACATTGATCTTCGCAGCGGGAACACCGGCATCGAGAAAGTACTTCACCGCATCCACGGTGGTGCGGCCTTCCGGCGTGGCCAGTGATGAGCGGGCAAGCCCGGAATGATGGCCGGTAGCCTTGGTCAGGCTGCCGTAGAAGTCATAGGTCATCAGGTTGATCCAATCCAGTGACTGCGCAATGCGTGGCAGCTCCAGCCCCAGCGCTGCACGGCCCTCGGCGGCGGCGATGGTCAACAGGTAATGGCGCTTGCCTGCGCCTTCGCGGTCGAGGCGCTCGCGCAGCGCTTCCAGCAGCAGGGTGAAGTTGTGGCGATCATCCGGGCTGTGGCTGATGTCGGCATCACCAAGTGTGGGGTACTCCCAATCGACATCCAGGCCATCAAGCTTGAACTGGTGCATCAGTGCGACGCTGCTGTCGATGAAACGCGTGCGTGCAGATGCGCTTGCAGCCGCCTCGGAGAAGTTGCCCGCACCCCAACCACCGATCGACAACACGATCTGCAGCGCCGGGTTGTCCGCGCGCTTGGCGACGACTGCATGCAGACGCGCGGGGTCCACGCTCTCCGGCAGGTAGACGCTGCCATCGGGCTTGACCAGGGCGAAGGCGAAGTTGACCACGTCGAGTTTCTGCGCCGACAGCTGCAGCGGCGCAGGGCTGTCCATCACATAGCCGATCAGACGCGGTGGTTGCGCCTGCACGGCAAAGGGCAGCAATACGGCAAACAGCAGCGCATGCAGGCGAGCGCTGCGAAGGAATACAGGCATGAGAGGTCCCGTGGTGAAAGGACCCCGGACTGTACCTGCAGACGCCGCCGGCGTGGCAAGGCGGTGACGTCGGAAACCATCGCGGTCACGGTAGAGCCGAGCCATGCTCGGCTGGGGGACACCGGAAGTCTGGGCTTTTCGTTGTGGGAGCGGCGTAAGCCGCGAAGCTGATGGTCGATAAGGCTGCGCGCATGGCTGTGATCAAGCATTGCCAGCTTCGCGGCTGACGCCGCTCCCACAAGACCGTATCGCTTGCCCCATCACCGACCACCCCGCTTTTTGTAGGAGCGGGGGCACGCGCGGCGGCCCGGGGGGGCCCCGGGGCCGGCGAGGCGGTTGTTCAA
>NZ_JBRRBO010000094.1:0-984 GCF_056756175.1 Stenotrophomonas sp. STEN240
CCGTGCCGCGCTTGGCTCGGCACTACCAACCTTCGTTCAAATGAGATTTATTCTTATTTGACCGAAGTCAGCTAGAATACGCAGGTCTCCCATCTACGAATCACGGCATGTCTTCCGCTTTTGGCGCCGAAACGGTGCTTGAAGTCCGTCATTGGACGGACGCCTACTTCAGCTTCTCCACCACCCGCGACAGCGGCTTCCGCTTCGAGAATGGCCAGTTCGTGATGATCGGGCTGGAAAACGAAGGCGCCCGCCCGCTGATGCGTGCCTATTCCATTGCCAGCGCCAACTGGGAAGAGCAGCTGCACTTCTTCAGCATCAAGGTGCAGGATGGTCCGCTGACCTCACGTCTGCAGCACCTCAAGCCCGGCGACAAGGTACTGGTCGGCAAGAAGCCCACCGGCACCTTGCTGATCAGCGATCTGCACCCGGGCAAGCACCTCTATCTGCTGGGCACCGGCACCGGCCTTGCGCCGTGGCTGAGCGTGGTCAAGGACCCGGAAACCTACGAGCGCTTCGAGAAAGTCATCGTCTGCCACGGCGTGCGCTTCGAGAGCGACCTGGCCTACCGCGAATACTTCGAGGAAGAATTGCCGAACGATGAAATCCTCGGCGATATCGTCCGCGACAAGCTGCTGTACTACCCGGCGGTTACCCGCGAGCCCTTCCCCAACCAGGGCCGGCTGACCTCGCTGATGGAAAGCGGGCAGATGCAGCAAGCACTGGGTTTGCCAGCGCTGGACCCGGCCAACGATCGCTTCATGATTTGCGGCAGCCCGCACATGCTGGCTGACCTGCGCAGCGTGCTTGATGCCCGCGGCTTTACCGCATCAACACGCATAGGCACGGCAGGCCACTACGTGTTCGAGCGGGCCTTCGTCGAGAAATAAGAAGATTTGTGGGAGCGGGGGTACCCGCGCCGGGCGGGGGGGCGGGGAATAGTGGGGGTGTGAGGGGGGGGCCGCGGAGGGGGGCGCCCCCCGA
>NZ_JBRRBO010000095.1:0-869 GCF_056756175.1 Stenotrophomonas sp. STEN240
GGCGTAAGCCGCGAAGCTGGCATCGATGATGCAACAGGGATGTTTGCCAGCCGGATGTCCTATCGGCTTCGCGGCTGACGCCGCTCCCACAAGCAAAAGCCGCATCGGGTGTACGGGGAACGCTTCAGCCGAGCATGGCTCGGCTCTACCTGCTTCGCGCTATCCACACAGGCTGTGTCCTGCAGCATCCACAAGTTGTGGGTAAGTACGCGCAGCCCTTGCGCTGCGGGCCTCTGCAAAACATGGTGATATTTTGTCCATGAGCTGTGGATGACCCGTAATGCCGAGCCATGCTCGGCAGGGGCTCTACCGGTTAACGGCAGTGTTTGTAGGAGCGGCGTAAGCCGCGAAGCTGGCATCGATGATGCAACAGGGATGTTTGCCAGCCGGATGTCCTATCGGCTTCGCGGCTTGTCCGGTTAACGGCAGTGTTTGTAGGAGCGGCGTCAGCCGCGAAGCTGGCATCGATGGCGCAACAGGGATGTTTGCCAGCCGGATGTCCTATCGGCTTCGCGGCTTACGCCGCTCCTACACACAAAGGCTGTATCGGATGTGCGAGGAAAGCTTCAGCCGAGCATGGCTCGGCTCTACCTGCTTCGCGCTATCCACACAGGCTGTGTCCTGCAGCATCCACAAGTTGTGGGTAAGTACGCGCAGCCCTTGCGCTTCGGGCCTCTGCAAAACATGGTGATATTTTGTCCATGAGCTGTGGATGACCTGTAGTGCCGAGCCATCTGTGGAGACCGTAGTGCCGAGCCTGGCTCGGCAAGGGGCTCTACCGGTTAACGGCAGTGTTTGTAGGAGCGGCGTCAGCCGCGAAGCTGACATCGATGATGCAACAGGGATGTTCGCCAGCCGGATGTCCTATC
>NZ_JBRRBO010000096.1:0-785 GCF_056756175.1 Stenotrophomonas sp. STEN240
GCAAGAGGCTTTCCCGGTAAGGCCACTGCCGAGCATGGCTCGGCACTACAACCGGTGAGGCCTCTTGCCGAGCATGGCTCGGCACTACAACCGGTGAGGCCTCTTGCCGAGCATGGCTCGGCACTACAACCGGTAAGGCCTCTGCCGAGCATGGCTCGGCACTACAACCAGCCGGCCCTACGGGTTTGGCTGGCGCAGGCACAGGGCCAAGCCGATCGCCTGCACCAACCCATAGCTGATCAAGGCTGCCGCCAGGGCCAGGGTCAACGGACTGGCATTGCCCATGCCCGGTCCCATGCCTTGGCTGAAAGCGCCGCCATACCAGCGCCACGCCAAACGTCCGATCAGCAGCAGCGCCAGCGCACCGCCAATCCATGGATTGGGCGTATATCCCGGCCGACCATCACGCGGGCTGATCACGGTATGCCTGAGCGCGAATATTCCAAGGCCAATACCGGCAACCGCACCTGCCGCGATACCGAGCGCCACATGCGGGATATACAGCGCGGCGAACACCAGCATCACGCTCACCAGCGACAGGATGCCGATGCGGACGCCATTACGCACAGGACGCCATGGCTGCCAGCCGAAGTGGCGGCGGATACGCCGGTAATACAACCAACCGAAGCCGGCCGTCATCAACCACGGCATATAGACAGGCAGTGCTGCAGGCATCAATCATTCCCCAGGCTGTAGAAACCGACAATGCATCCAACGTCTGTAGTGCCGGGGCCGAGCTCGCAGGGGCGGTGCAGGATAAAGCCCCCTGCGGGGCATGCGGTGCG
>NZ_JBRRBO010000097.1:0-355 GCF_056756175.1 Stenotrophomonas sp. STEN240
TGCAGCCTAAGCTGTGCGAGAGTAGGTCATCGTCAGGGTTTTATCTAAAACCCCGCTGCTCACGCAGCGGGGTTTGTCTTTTTATGTAAGCCAGGTGTTTTTAAGCCTGGGTTGGTTCAACAACTTCACGAAGAACTTCAAGTTCATCAAATAAGGTGTTGACGGAAACAAAAAGCCTGCCATAATAGGCGGCTCGCTTCGACGAAAAGCCTTCGGGCCAACGCTGAAGCCGCCGAGTCAACCACCCCGAAATGAGGTGTTGACGAAGCAGAAAAGCCACCATATAATGGGCGGCTCGCTACGACGGAAACGTCGCAGCCTACGAAGAAGGCGCTGAGGCCTGATTCGAAGTTCT
>NZ_JBRRBO010000098.1:0-279 GCF_056756175.1 Stenotrophomonas sp. STEN240
GACGATGACCTACTCTCGCACAGCTTAGGCTGCACTACCATCGGCGCGGCTACGTTTCACTTCCGAGTTCGGGATGGGATCGGGTGGTTCCATAGCGCTAATTTCATCAGGAAGGCGGTTTGAGCAGCGCGTTGCGCCAGCTCCAATGCGTTTCCTTGCGGAACATAGCCCAGGCTTAAAAACACCTGGCTTACATAAAAAGACAAACCCCGCTGCGTGAGCAGCGGGGTTTTAGATAAAACCCTGACGATGACCTACTCTCGCACAGCTTAGGCTGCA
>NZ_JBRRBO010000099.1:0-203 GCF_056756175.1 Stenotrophomonas sp. STEN240
GGGGGGGGGGGGGGGGGGGGGGGGGGGGGGGGGGGGGGGGGGGGGGGGGGGGGGGGGGGGGGGGGGGGGGGGGGGGGGGGGGGGGGGGGGGGGGGGGGGGGGGGGGGGGGGCGGGGGGGGGGGGGGGGGGGGGGGGGGGGGGGGGGGGGGGGGGGGGGGGGGGGGGGGGGGGGGGGGGGGGGGGGGGGGGGGGGGGGGGGGGG